>JAICPQ010000082.1 GCA_025929745.1 Burkholderiales bacterium
AACCGGCCTCCTCCAGAAGCTTCACCGCGGCGATGCCGATGCGCGGGCGAACGAGATCGACGAGACAGGTCACGAGCAGGCCAACGCGCATGGTGCGAATCATAGCGTCCATTTCATATCGTGAGATAAACTTCCGCGCTTCATGCGAGTCAAAGACGAGCCGAAGAGCCCGATCCAGGTCATCGAGCGAATGATGAAGCTGCTCGATACGCTCGAGCAACATCCCGAGCCGCTCGGACTGAAGCAGATCGCGCAGTACACCGGGTTGCATCCGTCTACCGCGCACCGCATCCTCGCCGCGATGGCCGCGGACCGGCTGGTCGATCGCGTCGAGCCCGGCAGCTACCGATTGGGAATGCGACTCCTGGAACTCGGCACGCTGGTTCGCTCGCGCATCAGCGTGCGCGAGCTCGCGCTGCCGATGATGCGCGAGCTGCACGCGCAGACCGGCGAGACCGCCAACCTCTCCGTGCGGCACGGCGACGAGATCGTCTACGTCGAGCGCACCTCGTCCGGACGCTCGGCGATGCGCGTCGTGCATGTGATCGGCGCGCGCGCGCCGCTGCACGTGACCGCGGCGGGCAAGCTATTTCTGCTCGAAGAGGGCTTCGCGCGGCTGCGCGATTACGCGAAGCGCACCGGGCTCGCTGCGCACACCAAGAACACGCTTTCCAGCCTGCCGCTTCTCGAGCGCGAGCTCGAGCGCATCCAGCGCCAGGGCTGGGCCACCGACAACGAGGAAGCCGAGCTCGGCGTGCGCTGCGTGGCCGCCGGCGTGCCCGACGACCCGGGCAACCTCCTCGCCGCGCGGTCGCTTTCCACGCCCGCCGATCGCCTGAAGGTGCAGTGGGGCCCGCTCGTCAAGGAAACTGCCGAGCGCATCACGCGCACCATCGGCCACCACCCGCCCTCCGCGCGCATCGGCGCGCACTAGCTTCGTTCCAGACCGTGGAGCGCAAATAGGCCGCGCGAGTCGGTCCAGCTCTTCCGCGTCTCAAACCCAGCGGCTTCCGCGAGCTCGCGAAAGCCCTCGACGGAGTATTTGTACGAGCTCTCGCTGTGGATGGTCTCGCCCGCCGCGAATTGGAAGCGGTGCTTGCCGAGCGTGACGCGCTGCTTCGTCATCGAGACGAGGTGCATTTCGATCCGCCCCTCGGCCGGGTTGTAGAACGCGTAGTGGCGCCAGCGACGCAAGTCGAAGTCGGCGCCGAGCTCGCGGTTGATGCGCGCGAGCAGATTCAGGTTGAACGCGGCGGTCACGCCGCGCGAGTCGTTGTACGCGGCGTGGAGGAGCGTCGGGTCCTTCTTCAGGTCCACGCCCACGAGCATGCGGTGCGCGAAGCCGCGCGACATGACGAGGAAAGCGTGGGCTTCCTCGCGCGTAAGGTTGCCGATGGTCGAGCCGGGGAAGTAGACCACGCTCGGCGCGCCGCGCGTGCGGCGCACCGGGATGTCGAGCGGCCGCGAGAAGTCCCCGACGATCGGCCGGATGCGGAGCTTCGGGAATTCTCGCGCCAGGCGCCGCGCTGCGGCGTCGAGCGCGTCCTGCGAGATGTCGATCGGCGCGTAGACCGAGGGCCGCAGCGCGCGGATGAGAAGTCGGCTTTTCACGCCTTCGCCGGTTCCGTACTCGATCAACTGGCAACCGCGACCGGCAAAGCGCGCGATCGCGGCGAGGTGCCTGCGCGTGAGCGCGAGCTCGGCGCGGGTTACGTAATACTCGGAGAGGCGTGTGATGCGCGCGAACAGGCGGCTGCCCGCGGCATCGTAGAAGTACTTCGGAGGAAGGCACTTGCGCGGGGCGGAAAGCCCCGCGACGACGTCTTGCCGAAAGGCGCTTAGCTCGAGCGGCCGGTCACCGCGCCGCTCTCCAGCCACTTGCGGATGCGGTTCGCGTCGCCGATTCGCGAGTGCTTGCCCCACGAGTCGAGCAGCACCACGATGAGGTCCTTGTCGTTGAGGCGCACCTGCATCACGAGGCAGCGCCCGGCCTCGCTGATGTAGCCGGTCTTGGAGAGCTCGATTTCCCAGTACTTGGAGCGTACCAGTCCGTTGGTGTTGCCGTACGGCAGTGCCCGCGTGCGGCGCCCGTCGGTCACGCGAATCGAGCCCCGGTCTTTGGTCGAGAACTCGCGGATGAGCGGATATTCGTGCGCGGCGCGAACGAGCTTCGCGAGGTCGCTTGCCGTGGAGACGTTCGCCGGAGACAGCCCGGTCGGCTCAACGAAGCGGCTGTCGTGCATGTCGATCGCCGCGGCCTTGAGGTTCATGGCGTCGATGAAGGCTTCGAGGCCGCCGGGGTAGCTCGCCCCGAGCGCCGCTGCGGCGCGGTTCTCGGAGGCCATCAAAGCGAGGAGCAGGAGGTCGCCGCGGGCGATTTGGAGCCCGGTGCGCAGGCGCGAGCGCGAGCCTTTCATGGCGACCGCGTCTTCGCGCGAGAGCTTGATGGGCTCGTCCAGGTCGAGCCCCGCATCGAGAATCACCATTGCCGTCATGAGCTTAGTGATCGAGGCGATGGGCACCACCGCTTCAGGATTCTTTCCGAACACCACCTCGCCGGTGGCCGCGTCCTGGACCAGGGCGGAGGAGGAACGCAGCGCGATTTTTCGAACGTCCTGGGCTTGCGCGAACCCGACACTCAGGAACAGCACGAGGACCAGCGCGCACATGGCGACGATCCCCTCGAGTGGATGCAGTCTTCTTTGCATTGGCTGAATCTTCTCCCTCGACTCGCAATGGCTTTGTTGTTAGAACCATGCACCTTTTGGCACATGGATGCGTCGCAGTGTAACCTACGTGCAAAAAAATACGCAAGCAAAACATTGGCTAAGAAGGCCTTTCGCGAAAGCATGTGAAATTCTGCAAAGCGGCGACCAGGGTCGCCGCTGCCCTACGTTGCTGCGGCGCTTTCGAGCAGTTCCTGGGCGTGGGCCTGCTGTTGCTGCAGCGCCCACAAGCGGGCGTATTCGCCCCCCGCTTCGACCAACTCGGCGTGCGTGCCGCGCTCGACGATGCGCCCCTGGTTGAGCACCAGGATCTCGTCCGCGTCCATCACCGTGGAGAGCCGGTGCGCAATGACGAGCGTTGTTCTGCCTTGGGAAATTCGTTCGAGCTCCGCCTGAATCGCTTTCTCGGCGCGCGAATCGAGCGCGGAAGTGGCCTCGTCGAAGATCAGAATGTGTGGATTCTTTAACAGCGCGCGCGCAATGGCGACGCGCTGTTTTTCGCCGCCCGAGAGCTTCAGCCCGCGCTCGCCGACGGCGGTCTCGTACTTCTTCGGCAGCGATTCAATGAATTCGTGGATGTGCGCCGCGCGCGCGGCTTCGAACACCTCCTGATCCGTGGCATCCGGGCGCCCGGAGCGGATGTTGTAAAGGATTGTGTCGTTGAAGAGCACCGTGTCCTGGGGAACGATGCCGATCGCGGCACGCAGGCTCGCCTGCTTTACGTCGCGCACGTCGACGCCGTTGATCAGGATGCGGCCGTTCGACACGTCGTAGAACCGGTAGAGAAGTCGCGCGAGCGTCGATTTGCCGGACCCGGAATGCCCCACGACGGCGACGCGATGGCCGGCCGGGATCTCGAAGCTCGCGTCGAAGAGGATCTGGCGCTTCTTTTCATAGTGAAAATCGACGCTCTCGAACGCGACGCTGAGCGGTCCGGATGGCAGCTCGGGCGCGCCGCTACGATCCTCGACCTCGCGATGCTCGCCGAGCAGGCGAAACATGCGGTCCATGTCGATCAACGACTGCTTGATGTTCCGGTACACCATGCCCAGCACATTGAGCGGAATGTAGAGCTGGATGAGAAGGCCGTTCACCAGCACGAGATCGCCGATGGTGAACGCCTTTGCCGCAACGCCTTCGGCGGCGAGGAACATGAGGGCGGTGACCGCGGCCGCGATGATCAAGCTCTGGCCGATGTTCAGGATGCCGAGCGAGGCTTCGCTCTTCGTCGCCGCATCCTCGTACTTCCTCAGGTTGTCGTCGTAGCGGCGCGCCTCGAACTCCTCGTTGCCGAAGTACTTGACCGTCTCGTAGTTGAGAAGGCTGTCGATGGCGCGCGTGCTCGCGCGCGAGTCGAGCTCGTTCGCGCGCCGGCGGATTTCCATGCGCCACTCGGTCACGACGACGGTGAAGAGGATGTAGATCACCACTGCACCGAACGTCACCGCGGCGAAGCGCCAATCGAACTTTGCAAGGAGCACCGCCGCGACCAGCCCGAACTCCAGGATCACGGGCAGGATCGAGAACAGGAGATACGAGAGCAGCGTAGAGATGCCGTTGGTGCCGCGCTCGATGTCGCGCGTCATGCCGCCGGTCTGGCGCTCGAGGTGGAAACGCAGCGACAGGCTGTGCAGGTGCCGGAATACGCCGAGTGCGACGCGGCGCATCGCGCGCTGCGCGACGCGAATAAAGAGCACGTCGCGCAGCTCCTGGAAGAGCGTGGTCGAGAAGCGCAGCAGGCCGTAGATCGCGAGCAACGCGACCGGAACGGCGATCACCTGCAGGGTCGGGTCGAGGCCGTCGACGACTTCCTTCATGACGAGCGGCACGCCGACGTTGGCCAGCTTGGCGACCACCAGGCACGCCAGCGCCAGCACTACGCGCCACTTGTATTCCCACAGATAGGGAAGAAGGGCGGCGAGCGCGCTCCATTCGTTGCGCTTCATGGCCCCATTATCTCGATCATGCGATTGACGCCGGGGGCTCTGAATGGCTATATTCAAACGTTCGTTTGAAAGAGACGCCATGGCCCTGCGCCCGGTCAAGCCCCAGCACGAAACCCGCACCCGCATCCTCGACGCCGCCGAAGAGCTCTTCATGCAGCACGGATTCGAGGGAACTTCGATGCGCCAGCTCACCGCGCGCGCCGGCGTGAATCTCGCGGCGGTGAATTACCACTTCGGCTCCAAAGATGCGCTCATCGAAGCGGTATTCAAGCGCCGCCTGGACCCGATGAACGCAGAGCGCGTCGCGGCGCTCGACGCACTGGAAAAGGACGGTCAGGCGCTCGCCTCGGTGGACATCATCCGCGCGTTTGTCGTGCCGAGCCTGCGTCTCATCGAGGACGCGAAAGGCGGCGGGCGCAACTTCATTCGCCTGCTCGGGCGGACCTACACCGAGCCGGCCAAAACCGTGCGCGCGCTCATCGGCCAGATGTATGCGCCGACGATGGAGCGCTACAAGCGCGCGCTCGAGCGCGCGCTGCCGCAGATGCCCGCCGACGAGCTCGTCTGGCGCATGCATTTCATGTTCGGCACGCTCGCCTACACGCTCGCCGCTACCGACACGGTGCAGCTCATTGCCGGCTGCAAGCCGGAAGATCGCTACGACGCGCGCCTGCTCGAAGAGCGGCTCACCGTGTTCCTCGCCGCCGGCCTGCACGCGCCGCTCGAATCCTCGATCAAGAAAGCCGCCTAGGAGATCTCCATGGCCTGGTTCATCGCCGGTGTCCTCGTAGTCATTCTGGTCTTCGGTTACTTCGGCCTGCCGATCTTCTGGTGGACCGTGGCCGCGGGCCTTCTCACGTGGTGGCTGAGCGTAGTGGCGCAGTTCGGCCCGGTGACCAACATCGTGCTCGCCACGGTTTTCCTGGTCGCCGCGGCGGTGCTCAACATCCCGGTTCTCAGGAGATTGCTGGTCAGCAACCACGTGCTGGCGCTTTACCGGCGCATCCTCCCGGACATGTCGCAGACCGAAAAGGAAGCGATCGACGCGGGCACGGTGTGGTGGGACGCCGATCTTTTCTCCGGCAAGCCCGACTGGGACAAGCTCCTGCGCACGCCGCAGCCCAAGCTCACGGCCGAGGAACAGGCGTTCCTCGACGGTCCAGTCGAGGAGCTCTGTGCGATGTGCAACGACTGGGAAATCACGCACGAGCGCCAGGACCTGCCCGAGCACGTCTGGCAGTTCATCAAGGACAAAGGCTTCCTCGGGATGATCATCCCGAAGCAGTACGGCGGCCTCGGCTTCAGCGCGCTCGCGCACTCCGCGGTGGTGATGAAGCTCTCGACGCGCTCGAGCACGGCGGCGATCTCGGTGATGGTGCCGAACTCGCTCGGGCCGGGCGAGCTACTCCTTCACTACGGCACCGATCAGCAGAAAAGCCACTACCTGCCGCGCCTCGCCAAGGGGCTGGAGATCCCGTGCTTCGCGCTCACCAGCCCCGAGGCGGGCTCGGATGCGGCGTCGATTCCCGACTATGGCGTGGTGTGCAAAGGCACGTGGCAAGGCCGCGAAGTGCTCGGCATGCGCGTCACCTGGGACAAGCGCTACATCACGCTCGGTCCGGTCGCCACCCTGCTCGGCCTTGCCTTCCGGCTCTATGACCCGGAGCGCCTCATCGGCGACAAGGTCGACCTCGGCATCACCTGCGCGCTCGTGCCGACGAACACGCCCGGCGTGAACATCGGGCGGCGCCACCTGCCGCTCAACGCCGCTTTCCAGAACGGGCCGAACTCCGGCAAGGATGTCTTCATGCCGCTCGACTGGATCATCGGCGGGCCGGAGTACGCCGGCAAAGGCTGGATGATGCTGATGAGCTGCCTCGCGGCGGGACGCGCGATCTCGCTGCCGACCTCGTCGGTGGGCGGCGTCAAGGCGCTCACGCGTTACACCGGCGCCTACGCGCGCGTGCGCAGCCAGTTCAAGACGCCGATCGGCAAGCTCGAAGGCGTCGAGGAAGCGCTCGGGCGGATCGCGGCGCACTGCTACATGATGGACGCGACGCGCGTCATGACCGCGGGCGCGGTCGATCTCGGCGAGAAGCCCGCGGTGATCTCGGCGATCGCGAAGTACCACCTGACCGAGCGCGCGCGCGCCTGCGTGAACGACGGCATGGACATCCTCGGCGGCAAGGGGATCTGCCTCGGCCCGAACAACTGGATCGGACGCGGCTACCAGATGGCGCCGATCGCGATCACGGTCGAGGGCGCGAACATCCTCACGCGCACGCTCATCATCTTCGGCCAGGGCGCGATCCGCTGCCATCCGTACGTGCTGCGCGAGATGCGTGCGGCGAAGGAGATGCAGGGCGCCCAAGCCGCGCGCGAGTTCGACGATGCGTTCACCTCGCACATCGGCCACGTCTTGCGCAACGGCATACGCACGTTCGTGTACGGCATCACCCAGGCCGCGTTCGCGCCCACGCCTTCAGCGTGCGCGGCTGAAACGAAACATTACTACCGGCACGTCTCGCGTCTTTCCGCCGCGTTCGCTTTCCTCGCCGACGTCTCGATGCTTGCGATGGGCGGCGCGCTCAAGCGCAAGGAGAAGATTTCCGGCCGCCTGGGCGATGTGCTTTCGATGCTCTATCTCGTCTCCGCGACGCTCAAGCGCTACGAGGACCAAGGGCGCATCCGCGAGGACCTGCCGCTCGTGCGCTGGGCGGTGCGCGACGCGCTCTACCGGGCGCAGCAGGCAATCGACGGCATCCTTTCCAATTTTCCGGTGAAGCCGCTCGCGACGATCCTGCGCTGGACCATCTTCCCGCTCGGCATGCCTTACCGCCCGCCGCTCGACTCGCGCAACCACGGCTGCGCTACGATCGCGCTCGAGCCCGGCGCGGCGCGCGATCGCCTCACCGACGGCATGTACGTACCGAAGAGCGAGTCGGACGTTACGGGGAGACTGGAAGCCGCGTTCCTCGCCGCCATCGCCTGCGAGCCGATCGACGAGAAGCTGCGCAAGGCGGTGAAGAAAGGAAAGATCGCGCCGCAGCCCGGCCTCGACCTCGGCATGCTTGCCCGCGACGCGGGCCTCATCACACTCGAGGAGTACAACCAGTGGAGCCGCAAGGAAGCCCTGCGCAAAGGCGTCATCAAGGTCGACGACTTCCCGCAGGACTATGGGCGCGCCGAGATCGTGGAGTCCGCCGCGAAGGCCACCGTCAAGATGAAAGCCGCCTGACATGTACGCGAAGCCCATCTATGTAGTCGACGGCGCGCGCACGCCGTTTCTCAAATCGAAGAACCGCCCCGGCCCGTTCGCCGCCTCCGACCTCGCGACGCAGGCGGGACGCTCGCTGCTTTCGCGCCAGCCGTTCGCGCCGAACGAGCTCGACGAAGTCATCCTCGGTTGCGCGGCGCCGTCGGTCGATGAAGTGAACATTGGCCGCGTCGCCGCGCTGCGCATGGGCTGCGGGCAGAAAGTGCCCGGCTGGACCGTGATGCGCAATTGCGCCTCGGGCATGCAGGCGCTCGATTCGGGCATCAGCAATATCCTCGCGGGCCGCGCCGATGTCGTGCTTGCCGGCGGCGTCGATGCGCTCTCGCGCGCGCCGCTTCTCTACGGCGACAAGATGGTGCTGTGGTTCTCGGACATGGCCGCGGCCAGAACACCCGCGCGGCGGCTCGCCTTGTTTGGCCGTCTGCCGGTGAAGGCGCTGCTCGCGCCGGTCATCGGCATCATGAAGGGGCTGACCGATCCAATGGTCGGCCTCCTCATGGGCCAGACCGCCGAAAACGTGGCGTACCGCTTCGGCATCACGCGCGACGAGATGGACGCTTTTTCCGTAAGAAGCCATGAAAAGGTCATCCGCGCGCAGGACAACGGCACGCTTGCGCCCGGCGGCGGCGAGGTCGAAGCGATCTACGACGCGAAGGGCAACGTCTACACGCTGGATGACGGCGTGCGGCGCGACGCGTCGATCCAGAACCTCGCGAAGCTGAAGCCCTTCTTCGACCGCAAGTACGGCAACGTCACGCCCGGCAACAGCTCGCAGATCACCGACGGCGCGGCGTGGATGATCCTCGCCTCCGAGCAGGGCGTTCGTCAGCACGACCTGAAACCCATCGGCCGCATCGTCGACTCCGAATGGGCGGGGCTCGACCCGGCGCACATGGGGCTCGGGCCCGTGCACGCGGCGACGCCGATCCTCAGGCGCCACAAACTCGGCCTGAACGACGTCGACTACTGGGAAATCAACGAGGCTTTCGCCGCGCAGGTGCTCGGCTGCCTGGCCGCGTGGGCCGACGAAAAATACTGCAGGGAGGAGCTCGGCCTCGGCGGCGCGCTCGGCGAGCTCGACGAAGAACGCCTCAACGTCGACGGCGGCGCCATCGCCCTCGGCCACCCGGTGGGAGCGTCGGGCGCGCGCATCGTCCTGCACCTGCTGAAAACCCTCAAACGCAATAACGCCAAGCGCGGCCTGGCGTCGATCTGCATCGGCGGCGGTCTCGGCGGCGCGATGCTCGTGGAGGCGGTTTAATGGAACGCGTCGATCCGAAGATCCTGACGAAACATTGGCGCTGGCAGAAGGACGGCGACAACCTCGCCTGGCTCACCTTCGACAAGCAGGGCGAGTCGGCCAACACCTTCTCGCGCGAGGCGCTGAACGAGCTCTCGCTCATGCTCGAGGAGATCGCGGCGGCGCGGCCGCGCGGCCTGATCATCCGCTCCGGCAAGGACAGCTTCATCGGCGGCGCCGACATCCAGGAATTCGCGAACTTCAACGGCCCGGAGGACGCGCTCGCATTCACGCGGCTCGGCTGGGATGTGTTTCAAAAGCTGCACGACCTCCCCTTCCCCACGACCGCGATGGTGAACGGTTTCTGCATGGGTGGCGGCATGGAGATGGCGCTCGCCTGCGACTACATCGTCGCGCTCGATGACCCGAAGACGCGCTTCGCGCAGCCCGAAGTGATGGTGGGCGTCATCCCGGCGTGGCACGCGATGGAGTGGCTGCCGCAGCGCGTCGGCCCGGCGGCGGCGATGGACCTTCTGCTCACCGGCAAATCGATCGACGCGAAGAGGGCAAAACGAATTGGCTTGGCCGACCAGGCGGTGCCGCTGCGCATTTTCGAGAACACCGCGCGCATGATCACCCTCGAGGCGCCGCCCCGGAAGAAGCTCTCGCTGCTGAATCGCCTGATGCTCGGACCGCTGAAAGGCCTCGTGGCCGCGCAGGCGAGCAAGCAGGTCGCGCGCAAAGCCCGGCGCGAGCACTACCCTGTGCCATACGCCATCATCGACATCTGGAAGAACTTCGGCGGCAACGCGCTCATCGTGCCGCCCGAGCATCCCTCTTCCATCCACCAGCTGATCCACCACCCGACCGGCCAGAATCTGGTGCGCATTTTCTTTCTCCAGGACCGCATGAAGGGGCTCGGCAAGGGCACCGACTTCGGGGCGCGGCACGTGCACATCGTGGGCGCCGGCGTGATGGGCGGCGACATCGCCGCGATCTGCGCCATGCGCGGCCTGCGCGTGACGCTGCAGGACACCACGCCAGAGCGCATCGCGCCGGCGGTGAAGCGCGCCGCCGATCTCTTCAAGCGCCGGATCCGCGACAAGGCGCGCGAGC
>JAICPQ010000102.1 GCA_025929745.1 Burkholderiales bacterium
TCCGGGAAGAAATACAAGCATTGCCACGGCAAATTAAGTTAGCCCCATAGGTTTCAAGATCGAACGCCCAACGCACGAGCCGCAAGGCGCGCTGGCGCTTTCCGTCGCAGAGCGGGAAAGCATGCCGCTCGATCGTCGAAGCCCACGGCGGAGGATCCGAGCCGGAGCCGGGTAAGCGAGTACGAGTATGCTTCGCGCTGCGATTGGCGGGGCTCAGCTCGCACGCACGCGCCGTGTCGCTTGATTGAGACGATTGCGTTTGAGAACGTGAGAGCAGCAAATCGTCCCCTGAAAAAATTCGCGGTTATGAGCGCTAGCGTACTGAGCCGCATGCGGCTGCGTGAGAACGTGTCCCGTCAAAGGAGATTACCCATGAACAGATTTCCCATGGTCTTTTCATCGATTGCGCTCCTCGCCCTCGCAGGATGCGCCGCTGAAAGCGTCATCTCATCGGCCACCGTGCCCGGCCAAGCGGTCGGCGCCGCCGGTCCGGCGGCCAGCGCTGGCGCGACCGCTGCGCCGGCCCCCGCACCGGTCGCGCTGCGTGCCGGCTACGGCCGCATTGAATCGGTCACGGTCGTTCCGGGCGGCTCGACCATCCGCAATGCGTCGAAGAACAGCAAACGCATCACCATGCGCATGGAAGACGGCACCATGCAGCACTTCGAGACGAAGGCGGGCATATCGGTAGGCGAACACGCCGAGATCACGAGCAACGGCACCTTGCGCAGCCTCGCCAGAGTCGGGCCTTAGAGAAGTTGCAGGTTCGAGCGCTGGGCGCTCGAAGGCGGGCAGTCCCGCGTAAAATCCGCTGCTTCGCACATTCCCTGGCTCGGGAGCAGCAATGTTCGGCAGTTGTTCGGCTCGGCACTGCGCCACGGCAAGCTCGCCTGAGTGGCGGTGAATCTCGCAGCCCCTGACGCTGCGGATTTGCTCGCCATTCCGGGCGTGCAGCTCGGCGTGGCGATGGCGGGAATCAAGAAACCGGGGCGCAAGGACCTGCTTGTGATGCGCCTTGTGCCCGGAACCACGCTCGCCGGCGTGTTCACCCGCAACCGCTTCTGCGCCGCGCCCGTGATTCTTTGCCGAAAGAACATCGACAACGCCATCCAGGCGCTGGTCGTGAATACCGGGAACGCGAACGCCGGAACCGGCGAAGACGGCGTCAAGCGCGCCGGCGCAGTGTGCGAGGCGCTCGCGAGCCACATCGGCTGCGACGCGGACGAAGTGCTGCCTTTCTCGACCGGCGTGATCATGGAGCCATTGCCGGCGGAGCGCATCATCGCCGCGCTGCCCAAGGCGCTGCTCGCGAGAAGCAACTGGCTTTCGGCCGCCGAGGCGATCATGACCACCGACACCGTGCCCAAGGCGTTCTCGAAAAAGGTGCGGCTTTCCGGCGGCGCCGTAGGCGTGACCGGGATCGCGAAAGGCGCGGGGATGATCCGGCCCGACATGGCGACCATGCTCGGTTTCATCGCCACCGACGCGCGCGTGTCGCGCGCAAAGCTGCAGGCGATGCTCGAGCGCATCGCGGAGCGCTCGTTCAACTGCATCAGCGTCGACGGTGACACGTCGACGAACGATTCGCTGATTCTCGCGGCGACTGGCGCGGGCGCCGCCCCGTCCACCCGGCGCGATGCGCTCAAGCTCGAAGCGGCGATCACCGACGTGGCGCGCCATCTGGCGCAGGCCATCGTACGCGACGGCGAGGGCGCCACCAAGTTCGTCACCGTTCGCGTCGAGCGCGGGCGCAGCCGCGACGAGTGCCGCCGCGTCGCTTATGCCATCGCGCATTCGCCGCTTGTGAAGACGGCCTTTTTCGCCTCGGATCCGAATCTCGGACGCATCCTCGCCGCGATCGGCAATACCGGTGTCGACATCGGCAAGCTGCGTCTGTACCTGGACGAGTACCCGGTGGCGACCGGCGGCGGCCGCCTTGGCTCGTACAAGGAAGAGCAGGGCGCCGCAGCGATGAAAAAGCCGGAGTTCACGGTGCGCGCCGTGCTCAACCGCGGAGCCGCCGAAGCCACCGTGTGGACTTGCGACTTCTCCTACGACTACGTGAGAATCAACGCCGAGTACAGGACTTGAGCAAGGAACTCGAACGCATCCTGGAGCGGCTCGACCAGGTCCTGCCGCCGCCACCGCCCGCGACCGACTGGAAGGCGAGCATCGCGTTTCGCTGGCGCAGCTCAGGCCGGCGTGGCTACCCGGGTTGGCTGCAGCCGGTGCGGCAGGTGCATCGGATCAAGCTGGCCGATCTTCGCGGCATCGACAAGCAGATCGAGCGCGTCGAGCAGAACACGCGCCAGTTCCTCGAGGGCAAGCCCGCGAACAATGTGCTCCTCACCGGCGCGCGCGGCACCGGCAAGTCGTCGATCGTAAAGGGTCTGCTCCACAAATACTCCCGGCAGGGACTGCGGCTCATCGAAGTGGAGAAGAACGATCTCGTCGACCTGCCCACGATCGTCGACCAGGTCGCGCCGCGGCCCGAGCGCTTTCTGCTCTTCTGCGACGACCTCTCGTTTCACGGTGCCGAGGAGGGCTACATCGCCCTGAAGGTCGCGCTCGACGGCTCGATCTCGACCACGTCCGAGAACCTGCTGATCTATGCGACCTCCAACCGCCGGCACCTCATGCCCGAGTACATGACTGAGAACCTCGAGACCAAGTACGTGGGCGACGAGATCCATCCCGGCGAAACCGTGGAGGAGAAGATCTCGCTTTCCGAGCGCTTCGGGCTCTGGGTGACGTTCTATCCGTTCGACCAGGACGAGTACCTCGATATCGTCGAGCAGTGGCTCAAGTCCTTTGGCGCGGCATCAGGCGAGAAAGCCAGGGAAGAGGCGCTGCAATGGGCGCTGCAGCGCGGCTCGCGCTCCGGCCGCGTCGCCTATCAGTTCGCGCGCGATTGGGCCGGTCGTAACGCCAAAAAGAAGTGATTGAAGTCGCGGCGGCTGTGATTCAGCGCCGCGACGGCGCGTTTCTGCTCGCGCAGCGTCCCGCGGGCAAGGTCTACGCCGGCTACTGGGAGTTTCCCGGCGGCAAGATCGAGCCGGGCGAGGCCGCGCCCGTCGCGCTCGCGCGTGAGTTGCGCGAGGAGCTCGGCATCGAGATCGGCGAGCCGTATCCGTGGATTACGCGTGTTTACACCTATCCGCACGGCACCGTGCGCCTGCGATTCTTTCGGATCCATGAGTGGCACGGCGTTCCGCACCCGCGCGAAGATCAAGCCATCGCGTGGCAGGAAGCCGCCGCGCCCATGGCCGCGCCGATGCTTCCCGCGAACACGCCGGTTCTGGCCGCGCTTGCGCTGCCTGCCGAGTACGCCGTCACGAACGCCGCGCAGCTCGGAGTGGCCGAGATGCTCGCGCGACTGGAGGCGAGGCTCGAGAGCGGGCTGCGGCTGCTGCAGATCCGCGAGCCCGGGCTAAGCGGGACGGAACGAAGCCTGTTCACGGAGCATGCGATCGGGCTTGCGCACCGCTTTGGCTGCAAGGTGCTCACGAAGACGCGCTTCGCGGGCGCGGACGGCATCCACTTCACCGCGGCGGAGCTCATGGCGCTCGCGGCGAAGCCGCAAGGCCTCGCCGCGGCGTCATGCCATACGCGTGCGGAGCTGGAGCGCGCCATGGCGCTCGAGCTCAATTTCGCCGTGCTCGGACCGGTGAAGGACAAGTCGCCCCCGCTCGGGTGGAACCGGTTCGCCGAAATCGCTGCCGCCTGCAGCATTCCGGTCTATGCGATTGGGGGACTCACGCGTGCGGACTTGCCGGCGGCGTGGCGCGCCGGCGCCCACGGCGTGGCTATGATTCGGGGGGCTTGGAGCTAGGCGCGTCGCCTGCGCGCGTTTCTTCAGCGACCCGGTACTCTTCGGCCGCCCATCTCCCGAGATCAACCATGCGGCAGCGCTCGCTGCAGAACGGACGCCACTTGTTCTGCGGCGAGTACTCGGTCCTCGCGCCGCAGCGAGGACAGTGAACGATCCTTACAGATTGCAGAAGGTGAGCTCGAAGCCGACATCCCAGTCAGCGGTGCGCGAGCGCGCGTCCGCGCTGATCTGCGCGCTGCTCTGGGCGAGGAAGCGGATGTTGAGCACGTACTTGTTGGCGCTGATCTCCGGCACGCACGCGGCGCCGTCATCCAGGCGAAGCCGCAGCATCTGCGCGGTCTTGCCGCCCAGCATCTGCTGGAACATGCCCTGCGGCGCTGAAAGCTTCTGCGCCCTGCCTGACTCGCGCAGGATGCGCAGGATGATGCCCGAGCCGTCGCGCAGTGGATGCAGCGGCGCGGTCCAGGCCGCGAGCTGGCCCGTGCGCTCCGCCGACGGGCGGTGCAGCCAATAGTGGTATGAAGGCAGGTCGAATTCGCAGGCCCCGCCCGGGATCCCGGTGCGTTGCTTGATGGACATCAGCCAGTCGTTCTCGCGCAGGTGCTGGCCGATCTTGCCCTGCATGGAGAAAAGCGCCTGCGACGCCTGCTCGATATCGCGCAGCACGTGCGCGAGTGTGTCCTCGGCGATGGCGGGGTTGTTGCGGAAGGCAAGCAGCACCTGCTTCTGACGCTCGAGCTCCTGAAGCAGATCCGATTTGAGGTCGGCCCGGCTGGATACTTCGAGGATTTCGAAGAGCGTGATGAGCGCCATGTGGTGATCGTGCGAGTCGCTGCGCGCGATGAAATGGCGCGAGCGCTCGAAGAGATCCTCGAGCCGCAGCAACGTGCGGATGCGCTCGTTGAGGGGGTATTCGTACGTGATCACGCTCGGGCGAATTGTAGGTATTTTTGATGCAGCGCGCCGACCTGTTTGCGCAGCGCTTCGAGAGAGCCGCTGTTGTCGATCACGTCGTCGGCGCTCGCCAAGCGCTCGGCGCGCGACACCTGGGTGCGCATGATCGCGCGCACTTCGTCCGCAGAGAGTCCGCTGCGTGCGCGCACACGCGCGAGCTGCGCCTGCTCGGAAGCGTCGACGACGAGCACGCGGTCGACGCGGCTGCGATAGCCCGGCGACTCGAGGAGAAGCGGCACCACGTGAACGACGTACGGGCCTGACGCCTCGGCGATGCGGCGGGCCGATTCCTCGCGGATCAGGGGATGCAGCAGATTCTCCAGCGCCTGCTTCGCCGCCGGGTCGGCGAATACGTGATCGCGCATTTTCTTCCGGTTCATCGCGCCGCTGGCGTCGAGAAAGGCGGCGCCGAACAGCCTCTCGATGTGGGCGAGCGCCGCGCCACCCTTGTCGGTGAGCTCGCGCGCGATGGCGTCGGTGTCCACGACACTCGCGCCGAGCGCCGCGAACTCGTCGGCCGCGGCCGATTTGCCGCTGCCGATCCCGCCGGTCAATCCCACCACGAACTTCACAGCCGCTGCATGTACCAGCGCGTGATCGCCTCGCCCCAGAACATCGCGACGATGCCGGCGATCGCGAGATAAGGGCCGAAGTGAAAGCGAAAACCGCCGTCCCAGCGTCCGCGCGCGGCGAACATTTGCAGCGCGCCGAACACCAGTCCGACCAGCGACGAGAGCAGGATGACGAGCGGCAACATCTTCCAGCCGAGGAAAGCGCCCACGGCCGCGTTCATCTTGAAGTCGCCGTATCCCATGCCTTCCTTGCCGGTGGCGAGCTTGTATGCCTGATACACGAGCCAGAGCGCGAGGTAGCCGGCCGCGGCGCCCACCACGGCGTCCTGGATGGAGGTGAACGCGCTGCCGAGGTTGAGAAGCAGGCCGAGCCACACCAGCGGCAAGGTCAGGTTATCCGGCAGCAGCCCCGTTTCCTGGTCGATGAAGGCGAGCGCGATGGTGAACCAGATGAAAAGCGCGGCGCCGAGCGCCGTAGCCGTGGCGCCGAAGCGCCACGCGGCATAGGCTGCGCCCACGCCGGCAAGGACCTCCACCGCCGGATACTTCAGACCGATGCGCGTGCCGCAACCGGCGCATTTGCCGCGCAGTGCGAGCCAGCTCAGCACGGGGATGTTTTCCCAGGTGCGGATGCGCCGGCCGCATTGCGGACAGCCCGAGCGCGGAACGACGAGGTTGTAGGCCGGTTGCGGCGCGAGCGCTGCGCCGGCGAGCTGCGCACATTCTTCGCGCCAGCCGCGCTCGAGGATCTTGGGCAGCCGGTGGATGACGACGTTGAGAAAAGATCCGACGCAAAGCCCAAGCACCAGCGCCACCCAGGGCAGCACGCCCGGCTGGGCGAACCAGCCCAACGTTGTCAGACCGCCTGGCCCATCTTGAAGATCGGGAGATACATGGCGATCACCATGCCGCCGATGAGCGTGCCGAGGACCACCATGATCACCGGCTCCATGAGCGAGGAGAGCGCCTCGACGGAGTCGTCGACCTCCTGCTCATAGAAATCGGCGACCTTGCCGAGCATGGCGTCGAGCGCGCCGGTTTCCTCCCCGATCGACACCATCTGCACGACCATGTTGCTGAACACGCCCGTGTTCTGCATCGCGGCAGTGAGCGATGTGCCGGTGGCCACTTCCTGCTTGATCTGCTTGGTGGCCTGCGCGTAGACGTAGTTGCCCGCCGCGCCGCCCACCGAGTCGAGCGCTTCAACGAGCGGCACGCCGGCGGCGAACATGGTCGACAGCGTGCGCGTCCAGCGCGCGACCGAGGACTTGCGCACCAGGTCGCCGAACACCGGCAGACGCAGCATCATGCGGTCCATGAACACCTGAACCCCGATCGAGCGTTTCCAGGCCTCGAGGAAGCCGTAGATCGCCGCGCCGATCACCGGGAAGACGATGTACCAGTTGGCGACGAACCAGTCCGAGATCGCCATGACGACCAGCGTCGGGGCCGGCAGGTCGGCGCCGAAGTTGCTGAACACCTCCTTGAACGCCGGGATCACGAAAATCATGATGACGGCGGTGATGATGAATGCGACCGCAATGATCGCGATCGGGTAGAAAAGCGCGCTCTTGATCTTCGACTTGATGGCGAGGATCTTCTCCTTGTAGGTCGCCAGGCGATCGAGCAGCGTCTCGAGAATGCCGGCCTGCTCGCCGGCCTGCACGAGGTTGCAGAACAGCGCGTCGAAGTACAGCGGAAACTTGCGGAACGCCGCGGCGAGCGCCGAGCCGGTCTCGACGTCGGTGCGGATATCCAAGAGTAGCTTCGCCACCGCCGGGTTGGCGGCGCCCTTGCCGACGATGTCGAACGACTGCAGGAGCGGCACGCCGGCCTTCATCATCGTCGCGAGCTGGCGCGTGAAGAGGGCGATATCTTTTTCGGTGACCCTGCCGCCGCGCTTGCGACGGACCGCCTTGACCTTCTGCACCATGATGCCCTGGCGGCGCAGGGTGGCGTTGACCGCCGCCTCGCTCGCTGCACGTACCTCGCCGCGGATGACCTTGCCGGCCTTGTCCTTGCCTTCCCAGCTGAACGTGAGCACTTTCGGCCCTCTTGCGGCCGCTGCTGCTGTCGCCATAAACAACCGCTCCCTTTTTGACGGCGGGGTGTCCTGCGCCGCGATGATGCCCGCCCCCCGGACCTTTGTAAAGCGTGAACTTCCTGTTCTAAGCCTCTGAGGGCTCGGTACTTTCGAGCACCTCAAGCGGCTTGAAAATCCGCACGGTTTTGATCGTCCGGCCCTGCGCGTGGACGATTTCCATGGGCACGTTGCCGATCTTGACCGAGACGTCGCCCCCGGGGATGTCCTGAAGCTCCTCCAGGATCAGGCCGTTGAGCGTCTTCGGCCCGTCCGTGGGCAGGGCCAACCCGAGCGCCCGGTTCACCTCCCGCACCGGGGTGGTGCCTTCCACGGTTGCCGCCCCCTGAGCATCCCAGGCGAGGGCCGGGCCGGCGCTCGGCAACGAGGTGGTGAACTTGCCGATGATCTCCTCGATGATGTCCTCGAGCGTGAGAAGCCCCATGAGCTCGCCGTACTCATCGACGACCAGGGCGATGCGCTCTCGGTTCTCCTGGAAATACTGCATCTGGGCGAGTACCGGGGTGCTCGCCGGCACGAAGTAAGGCTCGTTCAGCATCTCTTCGAGCGTCGGCTTGTCGAGCGTGGCGGTGGGCAGCGCGGTGAGTACCTTCTTCAAATGCAGCACCCCGATCACCTCGCCGAGCGCGCTGCGGAAAACGGGCAGCCGCCCGTGATGACTCGTGACGATCTGGTGGACGATGGTGTCGATGTCGTCATCCAGGCTGAGCGATTCGATCTTGGCGCGCGGCACCATGATGTCCTGCACCGTGACCTCACCGAGGTCGAACAGGTTCACGAGAATCGAGATGTGCTTCTTCGGCAGCACGTTGGAGTATTCGAGCAAGATGGTGCGAATCTCTTCCGGGGACATTTCGCCGGCGTCCTCGCCGCGGCGCATGCGTGCGATGGCGAGCAGCGGGTTGAGAATCGCGTTCGTCGACGCGGAGAGCACCGCGACAAAAGGCGCGGAGACGCGCGCGAGCACCCGCATCGGCCATGCCACGAGGCGGGCGATGCCTTCGGCATTGTGCTGCCCGAGGCGCTTCGGCACGAGCTCGCCGACCACGATGGAGACGTACGTAATGGCTACAACGATGCCCACCGTCGCGACGATGTTCGCGGTCTTCGGCGCGAGCGTGAAAGTCGCCTGCAGCCACCCGGACACCGGCGCCGCAAGAAAGGCCTCGCCCACAATGCCGTTCAGGATGCCGATGGACGTAATGCCGATTTGGATGGTGGACAGGAACCGCGTCGGGTCGCGCGCGAGCGAAAGGGCCGAGGCGGCGAGCAGGTCGCCATGCTTCGCGCGCGCTTCGAGCCGCGGCTTGCGCGCCGTCAACAGCGCCACTTCCGACATGGCGAACAGGCCGTTCAGGACAATAAGGCTGGCGAGGAGCAGGATTTCCATGGAGGGGTCCGTTCAGCTGCGGCCGAGGAGAACCTCGAGGACGAAGCGGCTGCCGACGTAGGCGAGGAGCAGCATGACAAACCCGGTGAGCGTCCAGCGCA
>JAICPQ010000079.1 GCA_025929745.1 Burkholderiales bacterium
CGGCGAGGCCAGCGAGCACCTCTGTGCTCACGCCATCGGACAGCCCGAGTCGCACATCGAGCGGCTTCGGCTCGCCGTTTTCGAGCACGTAGACGCGACCGCTCGTCGCCTGGCCCCCCCGGCTGCCGGCTTCCGCGAGCAGCCGCTCCCAGGCCGGGCGCTGCTCTGCGGTGAGGATCTCCGCGATGCGCGCGTTGGTCTCGGCACGGACGCGCTCGGCTTCCTTGCGGCGGTTGCCGTCGCCGGTCATTTCGCGCATACGCGCGAACTTCTGCCGCGATTCGGAGAAGATCTCGTTCAGTTGCGCGCGCTGGGCCTCGCTCGGCTTGAGCTCCTGCTCAATGCGGTTGCGGAAATCCTGCCCGCCCTGGCCGCCCGCTTGCGGCCCGCTCGGGGCGTCGAGCGGCGCTTTTGCATCCACCGCGCCTGCCGGCCGAAAGCGGAGCGCGGCGTTCGGCACTTTGAGCGCGTTTGTCCGGTTGTCGACCGCAATGCGCACGTTGGCCGTCATCCCGGGGAGTAGCGCGAGGTCCGGGTTCGCAGCCGAGATCACTACCGTGTAGCTCACTACGTTCTGCACGTTCTGCGGCGACTTACGGATTTGCTTGATCTCGCCGTTGAAATTGCGCCGCGGGAACGCATCCACGCCGAAGCTCGCGGGCATGCCGACGCGCAGCCGGCCGACGTCGGCCTCGTCGATCGCCGCTTCGACTTGCATGTCGCGCAGGTCCTGCGCGATGGTGAAGAGCACCGGCGCTTGCAAGCTAGCGGCGACGGTCTGTCCGGCGTCGACGTTGCGCAGGATCACCGTGCCGTCGACCGGGGCGCGGATGATGGTGCGCTCGAGATCGACCTGCGCCTGCTTGAGCAGCGATTCGCGCTGCTTGACCGCGGCGCGCGCGCTCGAGACCTGCGCCTCGCTCACGTTGATTTGCGCCTGCACCGCTTTCAGCTGCTCGCGCGTCGTGTCGAGAACGACGACGGCCTTGTCGAGCTCGGCGGGCGAAATGAACTTCTTGTCGACGAGAGCTTTCTTGCGCTCCAGGTCCCGCTGCGCATCGGCGAGCGTGACCTTAACGCGGCCGAGCTCCGCCTGCTGCGCAGCGAGGCCGGCGCGCGCCACCGCCACCGCGCCCTCCGCCGAGTCAAGGTCGGCGCGCGCCTGGTTTACGCGCAGCTCGAACGTCGACGGGTCGATGCGCGCGATGACCTGGTCTTTCTTCACTGCGGTGTTGAAGTCGGCGTAGATCTCCTTGATCTGTCCGGAGATCTGGGACCCGACCTGCACCGTGGTGGTCGCGTTCAGAGTGCCGCTCGCCGCGACCACGGCCGAAAGCGGGCCGCGCTGGACTTTCGCCAGGCGATAGCGCACCTCGCCGTCGGCGTCGCGCCACTGCAGCCAGTACCAGCCGCCTGCGCCGAGCGCCACGGCTGCGATGGCGAGGAGAACGAGCTTTTTCACCTTTCCTCTTATGACATATTGGGGCTTGGGTTTGTACCCGCAAGGCGCGGCTGCTGCGCTTTGAGCGGCGGCACGGTCCCGGTGGCGCGCAAATACCGCGCGACCACGTCCCAAATGGGCTCTCCCGTTATACCTTCGGCGACCGGCGCCCACCCTGCCACTTTGTAACGCTTTGTGCTGTGCAACGGCTTGCCGGCGATCTCCAGCGCCGAGATGCGGTGGCCGATTTTCGCCTTCGGCTCGAGCCGGTACGACATTCCGCCCACGCGCACCATGTCGCCGCCCTGCTGGAGATAGGGGTCGGCGTGGAACACATTGTCGGCGACGTCCTCCAAGATTGCCTTGATCTGCGCGCCCGACAGTTCGTTCAGTGTGGTGTTCGGGTACGTGATCGCGGTCTGGTCCATGAGGTGCTCGAGCGTGATGGGCTCGCCAGGCAGGAGCGTCGTGCCCCAGCGGAACCCGGGCGAAAACGCGATCTCGGCCTGCTTCTCCTTGAGTAACGCGCGGATGATGAGCTCGTCGAACGTGCCGTTGAAGCTGCCGCGGCGGTACAGCAGGCCCTCCGTCAGCGCAAGCCTCTCCCCAAGCTTCGCTTGGAAAGGGCGACGCGCCTCGGTGATATACGCCGCCATGCCAGCATCAGCCTCCAGCAGGTTGGAGAACACCGGGAGCAGGCGGTAGCGCAGTTCTTTCACGCCGCTCGTGCCGACGTCCATGTCGAGCACGCCGAGGAACTTGCCGTTCGATCCGGCGTTGGTCACGAGCGTGCTTCCAACGCGCACGGGGCGCGGAAAGGCGTCATGCGTGTGCCCGCCGAGGATGGCATCGAGTCCGCGCACGCGCGACGCGAGCTTGAGGTCGACGTGGCTGCCGTTGTGGGAAAGAAGCACGACCGCTTTGGCGCCCTTGCCACGCGCCTCGTCGATCGTGACCTGCAGGCGGGCCTCCTGGATGCCGAACGTCCATTCCGGCACGAAGTACCGCGGGTTGGCGATCGGCGTATACGGAAACGCCTGCCCGATGATGGCGACCGGCACGCCGCTCAGCTCGCGCAACGCGTAGGCGTCGAACACCGGGTCCTCGAAGTCCGTCGTGCGCACGTTCTGCGCGAGGAGCGGCAGCTTCGTCTCCTTCACGCGCGCCATGCCGTACGTGAACTCCCAGTGCGCGGTCATGTAGTCGACGCCGAGCCGCTCCTGCGCGCCCATCATGTCGGCGCCCTTCGTCCACAGCGCCGTTGCAGACCCCTGCCAGCTATCCCCGCCGTCCAAGAGAAGCGCGTGCGGACGCGACGCCCGAAGGCGTTTCACCAGCGTTGCCAGATGCGCGAATCCGCCCACCTTGCCGTAGCGCTTCGCAAGCGCCACGAAATCTGCGTGGGTGTGCGCGTAGGCGAGCGGCGTGCCGCTTTTTAAGTTGTAGTTTTCAAGCCCGAACGGCTCGCGGAAGTACACCGGCAGGAGCTGCGCGTGCGTATCGGTGATATGCAGCAGCGTGACGTTGCCGAACGGCTTTACGTCGTAGAGCTCGGCTCGCGCCTGCGCTGCGCTCAAGTTCGGTCGAAGCGAGGCGCCCGCGACGCCCGCCGCGCCGAGGATTTGCAGAAATTCGCGACGCCGCAACTACTTGTTGACCGGAGAGCTCGGGTCGAGGAGCAGCGCGACGAGATCCTTGATCTGCTCCGGGGTGAGGGTGCCCGAGTAACCGAGGCGCGGCATTTGAGAGCAGAGGTTGTACGCCTTGGCGTTGTAGATCTTGCCGTAGACGTAGCGCTGCATGTCCGGGGAGTTACCGCGCGTCGCGCCGAAGCGCAGCAAGCTCGGGCCGAGGGTGCCGAACGAAGCTTCCTGCGGTGAGAGCTGGTGGCAGTTGTAGCAGCTGCCGCCGCCGGCGGCGCCGGGCGCATCGGTCCACTGGCCGCCGCGGCCGTTCTGCGCGATGCGCTCGCCGTTTTTCCAGTCGCCCATGAGGCTTCCCTGCGGGAAGGGGATGCTCTTCAGCTGGTCCGCCTCCAGCTGCTTCGCGAGTTCCGCGGGCGGCCGGTCGTTCGACTCCGTGCACACGCGCTGCACGCCGTCCTGCACTACGCGATCCATGGTCGCCTGTCCGCGCGGCTGGAAATCACGCTGCAGGACTTTCTGCACGTCCTGGGCGCAAACGGCGAGAGGAATTAACCCCAAAGCAAGAAGCACCTTCATCGCTTCGTTCCGGGCCCTCGGTACGGCTCGCCCGCCGCGGTGACTGCCAGATACGTGGTGAGCGCGATAGTGGCGTCCGAGGCGAATTTCGGCTCGGGATAACGCATCTGGCGGTAGCAGTCGTTGATGCGCCATTGCATGGTCTTGAACTGGCTGTTCGACACCCGATAGGCCGGCCACGTAGCGACAATCGGGCGCGCGAACTCCGGCTTGGATAGCACCGGCAGGTCCTGCATCCGGATGCGCTTGCCTTCCTCGCCATGGCAGCTTGCGCAAGACATGTCCCAGCCGCCGGCGCGATGGAAAAACATCGCCTTGCCGAGCTCGAAGGCTTCCTTTTCCTTGGCATGCGAATTCCCGGCCGCCATCTTCATGCCGCGCGATTGTGCCGAGACGTAGGCCGAGAGGTACTCCATCTCGGAGGGCTGGTTCTCGTTGCCGAATACGCGCTTGGTGGCGTCCTCGCGGCTTCGGCGCTGCAGGGTGGTCATGCAGTGCAGGAGGCGCGTCTCGAGGTCCATAACGCGGTCGGCGTCCTTGAAGTAGCGCGGCAGGCGCGCGTAAGCGCCCTTGAGCACGCCCGGCCCGAGGCCGAGGTCGCACTTCTCCAGCGAGACATTGCTCGGCCCTTGCGGCTTCTTCCAGAGCGTTTCGCCCTCAAGCTCGAACAGCTCCACCGGCGAGCCGTCGGCGATCATCTGCTGGTACTTCTGGATCTCCTTGCGCGTGTCCTGCGCGGCGAGGGGGAGCGCCACGGCGAGAAGACAGCCTGCCAGGAACCGTTTCACGCGACGGCGGATTCGATCTTGTTCGAGTCGCCCTTGTTGTCGACCCAGCTGACCTCTATCTTGTCGCCCTTCGCGCCGCCCTTCAGGCGGAAGGTGAATACCGGATTGCGCGACACCGCCTGGCTGATCTCCGCCTCGATCACGGTTTTTCCGTTCTGCTTCACCACCACGTTCTGGATGAAGTGCAGCGGCTGGCCGCTTTGCGCGGTGGTCATCGGATGCGTCATCAGCACGCGCACGTCGGTGTTTCCGCCGGCGATGGTCGCGCGCATTTTCATCGGTCCCGCTGCCATGTCAACCTCCGCACCCGCCGATGGTCACTTTGATCTCGCGCGACGCCGCGAAGTGCTTGCCGCCGGCGGTGGCGATGACGCGCACGTCGGAGGTCTCGCCCATCTTCACGTTCAGCTTTACATAGGGCAGCGCGCCGTCCTTGAATTCGAAGCGCCCGGCGAGCGGGAACGGATTCTTCTCAATAAGCACGGCGATCGAGCTCGTGCCCGGGATGTTCGAGGAAACCTCGATCGGCACGACGGCGCCGTTTTCCGCGATCTGCGGCGCCTCGATGACGATGTCCTTGCTCGCGGCCGGACTCGACGCGCCCAGGGTCTTCAGCGCATCGGCCGCGGTTTTGGCACCGAACGCCTGTTCGTTCCAGGCGGCGAACGCGGCGAGCGGCTTCAAAAGCAGCGCCCCGAGCGCGGCGATGAGCGTTCTGCGAGTGGTTTTCATGGGCGCGTATTCTAGCGCGCGCCCCGGCGGAATACCCCTGATTTGCCGCCGTGTTTTTCCTCGAGCCGGATATCGGTGAGCGTCATGCCGCGGTCGACCGCCTTCACCATGTCGTAGATGGTGAGAAGCCCCACCGCGGCGGCCGTGAGCGCCTCCATCTCCACGCCGGTCTGGCCGCGGCACTCGACGCGTGCGGCGATATGCACGGACGAAGTTTTCTTATCCATTTTGAAGTCGACCGCCACTCGGGTGAGCGCAATCGGGTGCGCAAGCGGTATCAGCTCCGCGGCACGCTTCGCGGCCTGCACGGCGGCTATGCGCGCAACCCCGAGCACGTCGCCTTTTTTCGCCTTGCCGGCCGAAACGAGCGTGAAGGTCTGCCTTTGCATTTCAATGCGCCCGGAAGCAACGGCGACGCGGTGGGTCGACGGCTTTTCGGCCACGTCCACCATGTGCGCAGAACCTCTTGCGTCGAAATGGGTCAACGACTTAGCGCGCATCGCGGGCGCTATCATAAACACATGCGCTTAGGGCTCCTTTTCGTTCTGGCTGTGGTCACGGCAGTCCACGGCCAAGGCTTGCCGGATCTCGGCGGTAGCGGGGACGCGGGGCTCGCGCCGCAGACCGAGCGGCGCATCGGCGAGAGCATCATGCGCGACATCCGCTTTCGCGACCCGAACTACCTCGACGATCCGGAGATCGCCGATTACCTCGGCAACCTCGGTGCGCGCCTCGCGCAGCACGCTGCCGGAGCACGACAGGACTTCGAGTTCTTCGCAATGCGCGACCACACGATCAACGCCTTCGCCCTGCCTGGCGGCTTTGTCGGCGTGAACACAGGTCTTCTTGCCGCCGCCGACAGCGAGTCCGAGGTGGCATCAGTGCTTGCGCATGAAATTGCCCATGTGACGCAGCGCCATATCGCACGCATGCTCGGCCAGCAGGACAAGCTGCAGGTGCCGATGCTGGCGGCACTCGCCGCGGCTATCCTGCTCGGGCGCTCCCGCCCGGATCTCGCGAGCGGCGCTGCCGCAGCCGCGTCGGCCGGCGCAATCCAGACCCAGCTTTCGTACTCTCGCGACTTCGAGCGCGAAGCCGATCGCATCGGCTTCCAGGCGCTCGAGGCCGCGGGCTTCGACGTGCACGCCATGGGCAGCTTCTTCGAGAAGATGCAGCGCGGCATGCGCGTCGCCGACGACGGCACGGTGCCCGGCTACCTGCGTACACACCCCGTCACCACCGAGCGCATCGCCGACGCCCAGAACCGCGCCGCCAGCCTGCAGTACAAGCAGCACCTCGACAGTCCGGAGTTCCAGATCGTGCGCGCGAAGCTGCGCGCCGAAGCGGGCGACGCGCGCGGCGCGCTCGAGTACTTCCAGAGCGCGGTGCGCGAGAAGCGCTATGCCTCGGAATCGGCCGCGCGCTACGGGCTTGCGGCGGCGCTTTTGCGCGTGCGCCGCGCGAAGGAAGCCGACGCCGAGTTGGCGCGGGCGCGCGCGGCCGGCGCATCCGGGCCGATGGTCGAGGCGCTCGCGGCACGTGTGAAGCTCGGGCTCGGCGACCGCGCCGGCGCCGCCTCGCTGCTCGGCGAAGCGCACGCGCGCTATCCACGTTCGCGCCCGCTTCTCTACGCGCATGCGGAGGGGCTGCAGGAAGCCGGCCGCAATGCCGACGCCCAGGCGCTGCTCACGGAATCGCTGCGCGTGCACCCGCGCGATCCGCGCCTGTACCAACTGCAGGCGAAGAACTATGCGGCGCTGGGCAAGCGCCTGCTCCAGCACCAGTCGCAGGCGGAGGTCTATGCCTTGCAGGGCAGCCTGCCGGCGGCAATCGAGCAGTTGCAGATTGCGCGCGCCGCGGGCGACGGCGACTTCTATCAGCTCTCGGTCGTGGATGCGCGCCTGAAGGAGCTGCGCGCGCAGCACGCGCAGGAGCTGCGCGACCGCGACTTAAAGCGCTAGCCGCTAGCCCTTGGCGGCTGGTAGTACGCCTCGTAAAGCAGGTCGAAGGTCTTCTCCGCTTCCGACAGCAGTTCGCCTTCGCTCGTCGAGCGGCGCTGCGCGCCCTGCAGCAGCGTTTGCACGCCGGCCGCTTCGGCCACCGGCGCGCCGCGCACCTCGAGAAAGTGCACGATGCTGCCGATCTTGGCGAGCGCCGCATTGCGCGCGAGGTGCAGCTTGAGCAGCATCTCCTCGTAGCTGACGCGCGTCTCGCTGTTCGCGAAGTGCGCGCCTTCGAACGCGAAGCCGATCGCCTCGGAGGGCGGCGGCTCACTCTTATCAAGCCAGGTCAGGGTGGCCTCCGGGTCCACGAAACGGCGGATCAGCCAAGCGCAGGCAAGCCGATCGGCCCAGAGCGGCTTGCGCGTCACCCAGGTGCGGCCGAGCAGAGTTTCACCCGGTACCAGCGGCGTCTGCGCATTCGCTGGGAAGAGAAGCTTGCGCACCTCCGCTTCGGCCTCGGCGAGAGCGGCTTCTGCGCGTTCCCGCGCCGCGCTCGGGAAGAAGTCGAGCGCCGCGATCGCCTCAAAATCGCGCCGCTGCTTGTGCATCACGCGCGAGATCGCGCTCGGGTCGGAATGGCCGAAGCTGATGCGCAGGCTTTTCACGGTCTTGATGAGCTCTTCGTAGCGCGCCGAACGGTCGAAGAGGCGCATGAACGCTTCGTGCTGCGCGCTTGTGACGCCGCTCGCGTGCAAAACGTGCGCGGCTCCGGCGATCTTGCCGATGTACTCGGCGAGCGCGTCAAGCGCGCGCCGGTTGGCCGGCGAGTCCGGTAGCAGGTAGACGCCTTCGCGCATCACCGCGACACCGAGCGATTCCAAGGTGCGCAGTACCCGCATGCGGGACGCGGGGTCCTCCACTGGTAGCTGCGCGATGATGACGAGCCAGTCCTGCGCGGGCGCATTGTGATTGTTGGTTTCGGCCATGCTGCATAATAGCTCGCATGAACTTCGACAAGGAACTCGACGCGCGCGGTCTGAACTGCCCGCTGCCGATCCTGCGCACGAAGAAGGCGCTGACCGATATGCAGTCGGGCCAGGTCCTCAAGATTCTCGCCACCGATCCCGGCTCCGTGAAGGATTTCCAGACGTTCTCGCGCCAGACCGGGCACGAGCTCGTCTCGCACGCGGAGGCGAACAAAGAATTCACTTTCTTCATGAGGAAAAAGTGATGCGCGCGTGGCTCTTGCTCGCCGCGCTCGCTTCATCGGCCCACGCGCAAGACGCTACGTATGCGGTGCGTCTGCTCTCCCCGGAGACGGCGCTTAAAGCGGCGCAGGCAGCGCTCAAGAGCTGCCGCGATCGCGGATTTCAGGCCGCCGTCGCAGTCGTCGACCGCATGGGCGTGGTCCAGGTCTTGCTCCGTGACCGTTTCGCCGGTCCGCATACGCCGGATATGGCCACCGCCAAGGCTTATACCGCGGCGAGTTTTCGCACGAATACCACGGAGCTCGCCGAAGCTTCGCAGGCCGGACGTCCGGCGAGCGGCATCCGCCATCGGCCGGGCGTCGCCGCCGTGGGCGGCGGCATGATGATCGAGGCGGGCGGGTCGCTGCTCGGCGCGATCGGCGTGTCGGGCGCGCCCGGCGGCCGCGAGGACGACGCTTGCGCGGCTGCAGGGATCGCCGCGATCCGGGAAGATATCGAACTATGAAAGCCCGCTGGATAAGACTCGGCACGATCGCGCAGGCGCAGTTCGACGCCGCGTACGCGGCCCTCGCCGCCGCGCAGCCGCGCCATGCGCAGCCGATACTCTTGTGGGGCGAGGAAGCCGCGCGTTATCCGTTCGCGCTGATCGCGCCGCTTAAGTTCGCGCCGGGCCGCGTGCAGCGTTGGCTCGCATGGGGCCTCGCTGCTGCGGTGGCGACCTATCGGCAATTCGACGTGCCGGCGTACCTCGACGGCGAGATCTTCCTGCACGGACGCGATATTGCGCAGAGCCGCGCGGTGACAATCGAGGAGTGCGCCGTGATTGCTTCGAGCTTCCTCATGCGCTTCCCGGGAAGCTGCGTCGCCACACCCTCGCGCGAGCTCGAGAACGCTTTCCGGCTGCGCCTCGAAGCGCAGCACGGCTGGGAATTCGACCATTCCTGGCCGACCGACTTCGAGGCTACGCGCGCAGCTTTTCGAGCTGCTGCCGGACTTTAGCGAGGGTCGATTCAAACCCGGCGAGGCGCGCGCGCTCCTGCTCGACGACCTGCGCCGGCGCGCGCTCGACGAAGGAGCTGTTGCCGAGTTTGGCGCGCGCTTTCACGATTTCGCTCTCCAGACGCTTCGATTCCTTGCTCAAACGCTCGCGCTCGAGTTTCGGATCGACCTCCTGATGCAGCATGAGCCGCGTCTCGCCGATCACGGCGACCGGCGACGGTAGCTCCGGCAGCGGATCGCGCTTCTCGAATCGGCCGATGCGGGCGAGCGCCGCGATGGCCGCGAGCGTCGCGGGGACATCGCTCACCTTCGGATCGGCGCTGCGGTAAAAGGTCACGCTTTGCGACGGCGCCACCTTGGCTTCGGCGCGCAGGTTGCGGGCGCTCACGGTCCATTCCATGAGCACCGCCATGTCGCGCTCGGCTGCCTCGTCGACCTTCTCGGGTTGTGACTTCGGGTACGGTTGGAGCATGATGGTGTCGCCGTTTTTTCCGGCGAGCGGACCCACGCGCTGCCACAGCTCCTCGGTGATGAACGGGATGATCGGATGCGCAAGGCGCAGCGCCGCCTCGAGCACCCGCACCAGCGTGCGGCGCGTTCCGCGCTGCGCCTCGGCGCCGGCATTCTGCAGCGCTTGTTTGGCAAGCTCGACATACCAGTCGCAATACTCGTCCCACACGAAGCGGTAGATCGCGGCCGCCGCGTTGTCGAAGCGGTACTCGGCGAACGCCTGCTCGACCTCGGCTTCGGTCTTCTGCAGCCGGCTCACGATCCAGCGGTCCCAGCGCGTCAGCTCGGCCGGCTCGCCGAGGTCCTTGCCTTCGACGTTCATCAGCACGAACCGCGTCGCGTTCCAGAGCTTGTTGCAGAAATTGCGGTAGCCCTCGCACCGGCTCAGGTCAAAGTTGAGCGTGCGCGCGAAGCTCGCAAGCGCCGCGAAGGTGAAGCGCAGCGCGTCGGCCCCGAACGGCGGAATGCCGTTCGGGAAATGCGTGCGCACGTAGCGCTCGATCTTCTGCCTGTGGTCGGCCTTCATCAG
>JAICPQ010000178.1 GCA_025929745.1 Burkholderiales bacterium
CGTGCGTCGCGGTAATGGTGTCCTGCGCCGCGGCCGGAAGCGCGATCAGCGCCGCGGCGAGCGGATACAGCTTCTTCATGGGATCCTCCTCCCGTTGTCCTGGCGGTGCGGGCCATCTTACCATCTGGTCCAGTGACGACGGTCTTCACCGCCTTCGAGCGAACCGCCGCGGCGCACGGCGGCAAGCCGTTCCTCGAGATGCCGGCGTGGCGCGTACGCCTCACGTACGCCGACGCCGCCACCCAGGTTTCCGCCATCGCGAAGCGCTACCGTTCGCGCGGCTTCGGCCCGGGCCATCGTGTCGCGCTCAAGCTCGAGACGCGCCCCGAGTTCCTGCTTCACTTCCTCGCGCTCAACTCAATCGGCGTCGCCGTCCTGCCGCTCAATCCCGACTACCGGACGGCCGAGCTCGAATATGTTCTGGCGCACAGCGAAGCGTCGGCGGTGGTCAGCGCGCAGGAGCTCGATGACCCTCCGTCGCCCGGCAAGCCGGTCGGCGCGGCCGAATGCGCGCTGCTTTATACCTCCGGGACCACCGGCAAGCCGAAGGGCTGCCTGCTTAGCAACGATTATTTCTTGAACGTAGGCCAGCGCTATCTCAACGAAGGCGGCCTGTGCGCCGTGCGCTTCGGCGAGGAGCGGCTCATCACGCCGCTGCCCCTTTTCCATATGAACGCGCTTGCGGTATCGACCACCGCGATGATTCTCTCCGCGGGCTGCCTGATCCAGCTCGACCGCTTCCACCCGCGCAGCTGGTGGCGCGACGTCGCCGAATCGGGCGCAACGATCGTGCATTACCTCGGGGTCATGCCCGCGATCCTCCTCGGCCTGCCGGGCGAGGAGATGCATCGCGTGCGCTTCGGCTACGGTGCGAACGCGAATCCCAAGGACCACGCGGCATTCGAGGCGCGCTTCGGTTTCCCGCTGATCGAAGCCTGGGCCATGACCGAAACCGGCGGCGGCGCCCTGATCGCCGCGAGCCGCGAGCCGCGCCATGTCGGCACGCGCTGCATCGGGTTTCCGCGCCCCGAGCTCGACACCCGCATCGACGAGAGCGGCGAGCTCCTCGTGCGCCAGAAGGGCGCCCAACCGCGCCGGGGTTTCTTTTCGGGCTACCTGAAGGACGATGCGGCAACCGAGCAGGCCTGGCGCGACGGCTGGTTCCACACCGGCGATGCGGTGCGCCGCGGCCCGGACGGGGCGCTCCACTTCGTCGATCGCCTGAAGAACATCATCCGCCGCGCCGGCGAGAACATCGCAGCGCTCGAGGTCGAAGCCGCCCTCGCCGGCCATCCTGCCATCAGCCAGGTCGCGGTCATTGCGGTGCCCGACTCCACGCGCGACGAAGAAGTCATGGCATGTGTGGTCCTGAGCTCAGGCCACGCCTCAGCGCGCGAAACCGCGGTCGCGATCCAGGACTGGTGCTTAGAGCGCCTGGCGTACTTCAAGGCGCCGGGCCACGTGGTCTTCGTCGAGGCGCTTCCCACCACCGCCACGAACAAGGTGCAAAAGGCGAAGCTCGCCGATTTCGCCTTCAGCGCGGCCGATTCCTTCGACCTGCGTGAGCGCAAAAAGAGAACAGCCGCGAAAAGCGTATGACGGCGTAGTGCTCGCGGCGCCGGTCACGGTGCCCTACGTTCGCTATTCCATCCGCGCCGCGCACTGGTGGCTCGCGCGCACGTTCAGCGCTTTGTTGGAGGCTGCGCGCCTGCGGAAGGATGAAATCGATGGGCTCACCGTCTCCAGCTTCACCCTCGCACCGGATACCGCGATCGGCCTCACCCAGCATCTCGGCGTCTCGCCGCGCTGGCTTGACCACATTCCGCTTGGCGGCGCGAGCGGAGTGGTGGCGCTGCGACGCGCCGCGCGCGCGGTGCAGGCGGGCGATGCGGACATCGTGGCGTGCATCGGCGGCGATACCAATCACGTGGATTCGTTCCGCCTGACGCTGGCGAATTTCAGCCAGTTCGCGCGCGACGCGGTTTATCCGTACGGTGCAGGGGGACCGAATGCGAGCTTCGCCTTTCTCACCGCGCACTACATGCAGCGCCACGGCGCGACGCGCGAGGACTTCGGCAAGCTCTGCGTCGCGCAGCGCGCGAACGCGCTCAAGTATCCGCACGCGCTCTTCAAGAAGCCGCTCAGCATGGAGGATTACCTCGCGGCGCGCCCGATCGCCGAGCCGCTCCACCTTTTCGATTGCGTCATGCCTTGCGCCGGCGCCGAAGGATTTCTCGTCCTGGCGGAGGACCGCGCGCGTTCGCTGGGGTTGCCGTTCGTTCGTCTCCAAGGCACGATCGAGCGCCATAACGCGTTCGCTTCCGACCCGGTCCAGATGCGCGCCGGCTGGGCACTCGACCGGGACGACCTTTACGCACAGGCGGGCTGCAAGCCCGGCGACATCGACTTCGTCCAGACCTACGACGACTATCCGGTGATCTCGCTCATGCAACTGGAGGACCTGGGCTTCTGCGAGAAGGGCGAAGGACCGGCGTTCGTGCGCAAGCACAGCTTCACCCACGACGGCAGCTTTCCGCTCAATACGTCAGGAGGCCAGCTTTCGGTCGGCCAGGCGGGCGCCGGGGGCGGATTCCTCGGCATGGTCGAGGCCATCCGCCAGCTCAGCGGCCACGCGGGAGCGCGCGCGGTCAAGGACGCGAAACTGGGTCTCGTAAGCGGCTTCGGCATGATCAACTACGACCGGGGCCTTGGCTCCGGAGCGGCGATCCTTGCAGCGTCCCAAGCGTAAGAACCCTGTCCTTCGCACGCGGCTGCCGACGCTTCCGCCGGCGGCGCGCAGCCGCGTCGCGCTCGGCCTCACCGCGGCGGCGGCGCTCGGGCGCTTCGAGCTGCAGCAATGCCGCGACTGCGGCACGGTGCAATACCCGCCGCGCGAGGCATGCCAGAAGTGCCTCTCGGTCAGGCTCGACTGGAAACCACAGCCGACCGGCGGCGAGCTCATCGCGCAAACGGTGCTTCATCACAGCAACGACCTTTTCTTCCGCGAGCGCCTGCCGTGGCGCCTGGGACTGGTGAAGCTCGACTGCGGCCCCACTGTGGTGGCGCACCTGCACGCAGGAGCGCTGGAGAAAGTCAGAGTTCGGGCGATGCTCGACCGCGCCGGGCAGGCGGTCATCGTAGCGCTGCCCCAGAAGGAGAATGGCGACATGGCAGACGACCGGCAGTTGCGTGAATTTACCTGCGACCCGCGCAATCGCAAGATCCTGATCACCGATGGCAAGACCGCCGTGGGCCAGGCGCTCGTCCAGGGGTTTGCAAAAAGCGCGGCCGAAATCATCTGGGTGGGCTACGCCGAGCCATGGAAGAAGTTCGCCGGCTTCGACGAGCTCGAGAAGATTCCCCAGGTCACGCTCATGCCGCTCGACGTCACCGACTCGAAAAACGTGAAAGAGCTCGCCGCCGAAATCGCCGGCAAGGTCGACATCGTCGTCAATAATGCCGAGCATCACCGCACCTTCGGCATCTCGAGCCGCCAGGGTGTGGAGACCGCCCGGGCCGAGATGGACGTCAACTACCTCGGACTGCTGCGCCTCGCCCAGGAGTTCGGTCCGGCGATGCGCGCGCGCGGCGCCGATGGCGCCGCCAGCGCGGTGGCGTGGGTCAACCTTCTTTCCGTCTACGCGCTCGCCAACTTTCCGCCGCATGGCACCTTCTCGGCATCGAAGGCCGCCGCGCACTCCCTCGCGCAGTGCCTGCGCGCGGAGATGCGACCGGCCGGCGTGCGCGTGGTCAACGTCTTCCCCGGCCCGATCGACGACGAGTGGAACCAGCTCCTGCCGCCGCCGAAGATCGCGCCGGCCGCCCTCGCGAAGAGCATCGTCGCGGCGCTGTGCGAAGGCATCGAGGACGTCTACCCCGGCGACGTGGCGCAGGAATGGCTCGAGCGCTGGCGCGATAATCCGAAAGCATTGGAGCGCGAAATTTCGGCATGAACGTCCTCTCCCAGTTGGTCGAAGCGTTTTCGAGCGGCAAGATCCGGGTCGTCGACCTCACGCAGACGCTGGCGCCCGAATTCCCCAGCATTTCGCTGCCGCCGGAGATGGGCCAGGCCTGGCCATTCCGCATCGAGGAGGTGTCGCGCTACGACGAGCGCGGACCGGCGTGGTACTGGAACAACTTCTCTTGTGGCGAGCACACGGGTACCCACTTCGACGCGCCGATCCACTGGATCTCCGGCAAGGATCTGCCGCACAACGCGACCGATAGCATTCCCCCCGATCGCTTCATCGGACCGGGATGCGTGATCGACTGCACCAAGGAAGCCGCGGCGAATCCGGACTTCCTGCTGACCAAGCCGTTCCTCCTCGAATGGGAGAAGAAGCACGGGCGCATACCGCCCAGAGCGTGGGTGCTCATGCGCACCGACTGGTCCAAGCGCGAAGATCCGGTGGCGTACCAGAACTACGACGACGAAGGACAACATACGCCCGGCCCGGATGTCGACGCCGTGAAGTTCCTCGTCGCTGAGCGCGACGTGCTCGGCTTCGGCACGGAGTCGATCGGCACCGATGCCGGCCAGGCCTATCACCTGCGCCCGCCCTACCCGTGCCATTACTACATGCACGGGGCCGGCCGCTACGGCCTGCAGTGCCTCACCAACCTCGACCAATTGCCGCCGACCGGCGCGGTGGTCATCGCCGCGCCACTCAAGATCCGTAATGGCAGCGGCTCGCCATTAAGGGTTCTCGCGCTCATCCATGACTGAAAAATTCAAGATCTGGTTCCAGGGCGCGACCGACCGCGTTCATATGGCGCCGTACATCGCCAAGGTCGAGGCGCATCTCAAGGCGATCCTCGACCCGGAGTTCTCCGCCACCTTCCACACCACGACACCACCGGCAACGACGACGCACGCGATCACCGAGTTCCGCATCGCGCGCAACCTGATCCGCAATGCCGTGGAGGCGGAGCGCCAGGGCTACGCGGCCATGGCGATCACGCATTTTCAGGACGCGGGCCTCATGGAGGTGAAGTCGGTCGTCGACTTCCCCGTGCTGGGCCTCGGCGAGACCACGCTCTTTCACGCATGCACGCTCGGTCGCAAGCTCGGCCTCGTCACCATCAACCCCGTGTTCATCCCCTGGCACGAGGAGCAGGTCATTCGCTACGGCCTCCAACAGCGCGTGGTCGGCGTGCGCGCGGTGAACGCGACGGTGAAGGACTTCATCGACGCTTTCGCCGACCAGGGCGCCTACGACGCGCTCTATCCAAAGTGGGAGCGCGAGTGCCGGGCGCTCCTCGACGCAGGCGCCGATGTCATCGTCCCGGCCGGGGGCCTGCCGATGATGCTCTACGGCGGCAAGCTCTTCGAAGGCGCGCCGGTGGTGAACGGCGTGACGCTGATCGCGAAGAGCGCGGAGATGGCCATCAAGCTGCGCAAGCTCGGTGTCGGCCAGGTCAGCCGGCGCTCGAACCTCGTGAAACCGCCCGACAAGGCGCTGAAGGAATTCCTTGAACAAGGCTGAAGAGATCGTCCGGCAGTATCTCGCCGCGATGGAGCGACGCGATCTCCCCGCCGCGCGGGCGCTGCTCGCCCCCGGCTTTCACATGGTGTTTCCCGGCGCTCGGCGGTTCGACACGCTGGAAGCGCTCGTCGAGTGGGCCAGAGGGCGGTACCGCTCTGCGCGCAAGACGTACGACCGCTACGAGACCTGCGGCGACGCAGTTTATTGCTATGGCACCCTGCAGGGCGAGCTGCTGGACGGTTCGCCCTACTCCGGCATCCGCTTTATCGACCGTTTCACCGTACGCGACGGCAAGCTCGCCGACCAGAATGTCTGGAACGACATGGCGGAAGTACTGCGCCGGTGATGACCCTCGCGCAAAAGCTGGTAGCGCGCGCTGCGGGGAAGAGTAGCGTCACACC
>JAICPQ010000271.1 GCA_025929745.1 Burkholderiales bacterium
CGATCGAAGGCCACCGACCGCTGATGCTTTCCTCGACGGTGCAGACCGACAACGTGACGCTGGATGTTGATCTCACCAACCCCGACATATTTGTCGACGGCCAGCTCGTCCTGGGCAAGGAGACCTTCCACGTCGCTCGCGCCAAGTTCCTCTGGGAGGCGAGCTGCTATGAGCTCTTCACGATCACCAGTTACTCCGCGGGCCCGGCGCGGCTGCGTTTCGCGCTGGACTTCGATGCCGATTTCGCCGACCTGTTCGAAATCCGCGGACACACGCGAGCGCGACGCGGCAAGCTGCGCGCGGAGGTGCGCAACCCGGCGGAAGTGGCGTTCCTGTACGACGGGGTGGACGGCCTCCGGCGCGCGAGCCGCATGTGCTTTTCCGTGAAGCCCGAGACGCTCGACACCGGACGCGCCGAGTTCTTGCTCGAGCTTCGCGCGCGCGAGCGCCGGGCCATCGGCGTGACGATTCATTGCCACCACGGCGACCACCCGGCGAGCGACGCCGGGTTCTTCGGGGCGTTGCGGCGGGCGCGCCGCACCCGCGCCGCCGCGCGCGCCACGATTCCGGCGATCGAAAGTCCGAACACCGTGTTCAACAGCGTGCTGTCGCGCTCGAGCGCCGACCTCGCCATGCTCACCACGGAGACGGCACACGGCCCTTACCCCTACGCCGGCGTGCCGTGGTTCTCGACCGCCTTCGGACGCGACGGTCTCATCACAGCGCTGGAGATGCTGTGGTTCGACCCCTCGATCGCCCGCGGGGTGCTGCGCGTCCTCGCGGCGCACCAGGCGCGCACCGAGGATCCGGCGGCCGACATGGAGCCCGGCAAGATCCTGCACGAGGTGCGCGAATGCGAACTCGCACGCCTCGGCGAAGTGCCGTTTCGCCGCTACTACGGATCGGTCGATTCGACGCCGCTCTTCGTCGCGCTCGCCGGGCTCTACTGGCAGCGTACGCGCGACCGCGCCACCCTGCAGGAGCTCTGGCCGGCGGTGCGCGCCGGCCTCGAATGGATGCAGAAGTACGGCGACCGCAACGGCGACGGCTTCCTCGACTACGGCCGCCGTCGTGAAAGCGGCCTGCGCAATCAGGGGTGGAAGGATTCAGAGGACGCCGTGTTCCACGCCGACGGCGCCCTCGCCCACGGGCCGATCGCGCTTTGCGAGGTGCAGGGCTATGCCTTCCTCGCCTATCGCGAGGCCGCCCTCCTCGCCTTCGATTTCGGCGACCGCGCGCTCGCCAAGCACCTCGAAGAGGAAGCCGAACGCCTGCAAAGCCGCTTCGAAGCGGACTTCTGGTGCGAGGAGCTCGGCACGTACGCGCTTGCGCTCGACGGCGCCGGCCAGCCTTGCCGAGTGCGCAGCTCGAACGCCGGTCAGCTTCTCTTCACGGGCATCGTTCGCCCGGAGCGCGCGGCGCGCGTGGTCAACGACATTTTCGCCGCGCGTTTTTTTACCGGATGGGGGATCCGCACGGTTGGCGCGAACGAGAGACGCTTCAACCCCACCTCGTATCACAACGGCTCGGTGTGGCCTCACGACAACGCGCTCATCGCTCTCGGGCTCGCGCGCTACGGCCACATGGCGGAGGCGCTGCGCCTCACCACGGCGCTCTTCGACGCCGCCGCGCACATGCATTTGCGAAGGCTGCCCGAGCTCTTCTGCGGCTTCGAGCGCCGCCGCGGCAAGGCACCCACGCTGTACCCCGTCGCGTGCGCGCCGCAGGCTTGGGCGGCCTGCACCCCGTTTGCCCTCATCCAATCCTGCCTGGGTCTCGAGATCGACGCGGCGTCCGAAACGGTGCGCCTGCGCCAGCCGCGCCTGCCTGATTTTCTGGACTCGCTTGTCGTGCGAAGGCTTTCCGTCGGCGAGAGCCGGCTCGACCTTCTCTTCCAACGTCAGGAGTGGAGCGTGGCGGTGACCCTCCTCTCGCGTGCCGGCAACGCCGAGGTCGAGGTGTCGCTCTGACCTAGTCCGGAAGGACTAGGCTCCTTCCGGGAAACACCGGACAGACTGAACCGATGGTCATGTAGGAGGATGGTTTCGTCCATGCGGTTTAACAATTATTAGCCCCATGCCCGGACGCCATCTCCTCACCTTCGAAATGTCCGAGGAGGGCGACGAGCTCGCCATCCATGGCGACCCGGCCGGCTTGCGACTCCTCGCCGAACGCATCGCCGAGCTCGCCGCCAAGGCCGAAACGCACAGCAATCCGAGCGTGCTCGCCCTTTCAACGAGCGTCTGGGGTGGCAACGAGCTCTCGCTCGAACCGCAGGGCAGCGATACGAAGCTCATCTACCAGGTGCGCATCGTGGCGCGCCCGCCGCGGCCGAAGTAGACTTTTTCGATGCAAGAACCCCGGGAGGGCGGCTGCCTGTGTGGCGCGGTGCGCTATCGCGTCACCAACGCGCCGTTTCGCACCAGCGTGTGCCACTGCACGTTCTGCCAGCGCCGCACGGGCAGCGCGTTCGGCCTGGGCGCCTACTTCAAGAAGGACGATTTCGAGCTGCTCAGTGGCGAGCTCAGGAGCTACGAGCATCGCTCCGACGAATCCGGCCGCTGGCTGCGCCTCGAGTTCTGCCCCAACTGCGGCACCACCGTGACCTGGACGCTGGAAGTCACCCCCGAGGGCCGCGGGGTCGCGGGCGGGAGCTTCGACGACCCGCGCTGGCTGAAGATCGAGCGCCACAGCTGGACGCGCTCGAAGCACCCCTGGTTCACCATCCCGCCGGGCGTGGAAACCTTCGAAAGATCGTCGCTGCCGCCGCCTACTGCGCCTTTATCCCGGCCGCGCGAATGATCTTCTCCCAGCGGGCGCGCTCCGTCGTCACCATCGCCGCGAACTGATCCGGCGTATTGCCGACCAGGCGCGCG
>JAICPQ010000260.1 GCA_025929745.1 Burkholderiales bacterium
GGATGTCCACCACGTCCTCGCGTACGCCGTCGAGCGTGGAGTACTCGTGCACGACGCCGGCGATCTGCACTTCGGTCGGCGCGTATCCGGGCATCGATGACAGCAGAACGCGGCGCAGCGCGTTGCCGAGCGTGTGGCCGTAGCCTCGCTCGAACGGCTCCATCGTCACGCGCGCATGGTTCGGCGACAGATTTTGAACGTCAACGATTCTCGGCTTCAGAAATCCCGACTGGGGCATAGGCTTCCTATTTACTTCGAATACAACTCGATGATCAGGCTCTCGTTAATCGTCTGCGGCAGGTCGGCGCGCACCGGCAGGTTCTTGAAAGTGCCCTTAAGGCCCTTCGCGTCCACTTCCATCCATTCCGGAACGCCGCGCGACGCCGCGGCGTCGGCGGCCGCCTTGATGCGCAGCTGTTCCTTCGCCTTTCCGGCGACCTCGATGACATCGCCCGCGCGCACCTGGTAAGAGGGGATGTTTACGCGCTTGCCGTTCACCAGAATGCCGTTATGTCGCACCACCTGGCGCGCTTCTGCGCGCGACGCGCCGAAGCCCATTCGGTAGACGACCGTGTCGAGACGCGATTCGAGGAGCTGGAGCAGCCGCTCGCCGGTGACGCCCTTGGAGCGCGCCGCCTCGGCGTAGGTCTTGCGGAACTGGCGCTCGAGCAGGCCATACACGTGGCGCACCTTCTGCTTCTCGCGCAGCTGCTTGCCGTAGTCCGAAAGCCGCGCGCCGCTTTTCTGGCCGTGCTGGCCGGGCGCATAGGCGCGCCGCTCGACCGGGCACTTGTCGGTGAAGCACTTCTCGCCTTTCAGGAAAAGCTTCTCGCCCTCCCGCCGGCAATGCCTGCACTTGTCTAGGTTTCTCGCCATGTCTATACCCGCCGCCGCTTCGGCGGTCGGCAACCGTTATGGGGAACCGGAGTTACGTCCGCGATGCTCGCAATCTTGAGACCGATCGCATTAAGGGCGCGCACCGCGGATTCGCGCCCCGGCCCGGGTCCCTTGATGCGCACCTCGATGTTCTTCACGCCGCACTCCTGCGCGGCGCGGCCCGCGCGCTCCGCGGCGACCTGCGCGGCGAAGGGCGTCGACTTGCGCGATCCCTTGAAACCGGCGTGGCCGGAAGTTGCCCAGGCGAGCGCGTTGCCCTGCCGGTCGGTGATCGTCACGATCGTGTTGTTGAATGACGCGTGAATATGCGCGATGCCTTCGGAGACGTTCTTCTTGACTTTCTTGCGCGCGCGCGCGGCGGCGGTCTGCTGCAGTTCCTGGCGCGTCGGAGTATTTCTGCTCGCCATCGCTTAAGCCGCCTTCCCTGCCGGAACGTTCAACTTGATAGCGGCCTTACGTGGACCCTTGCGCGTGCGCGCGTTGGTGCGCGTGCGCTGTCCGCGGACCGGGAGGCCCTTGCGATGACGCGAGCCGCGGTAGCAGCCGAGATCGATGAGGCGCTTGATCGACATCTGCACCTCGCGGCGCAGATCGCCTTCCACCGTAAGGCGCTGCACGCTCTCGCGCAGGCGCTCGAGCTCGGCGTCGTTCAGATCCTTGATCTTGCGCGAGCCCTGCACGCCGGCCGCGGCGCAGATCGCCTGCGCGCGCGAGCGTCCGATGCCGTAGATCGAGGTAAGCGCGATCTCGGCGTGCTGGTGGTTCGGAATGTTGATGCCTGCGATACGTGCCATCGTTGGCTGCCCCCGGCGGAACCTGAAATTATAGCTGGCTTAACAAGGTGTTATCAACCACTTGGCGCGTCAGCCTTGTCTCTGTTTGTGGCGCGGGTCGGCGCAGATCACGCGCACCACGCCCTTGCGCCGCACGATCTTGCATTTGCGGCAGATCTTCTTCACCGACGCCATCACTTTCATAGGCTATTTCGCTCTAAAGGTAATGCGACCCTTCGTCAGGTCGTAAGGGGTCATCTGCACCGTGACCTTGTCGCCCGGCAGGATGCGGATGTAATTCATTCGCATCTTTCCGGAGATGAAGGCGTGAATGGTGTGGCCGTTCTCGAGTTTCACGCGGAAAGTCGCGTTCGGCAGGTTTTCCAGCACCTCGCCCTGCATCTCGATGACGTCGTCCTTCGGCATCAGCGAACCGGCAAGCCTCCTATGAAATTCGCCTTGCGCAGCAAGCTTTCGTACTGGTGGGTCATGATGTAGGCCTGCACCTGCGCCATGAAATCCATGGTGACCACGACGAGGATGAGGAGCGAGGTGCCGCCAAAGTAGAACGGCACGTTCCATCGCAGGATCAGAAACTCGGGCAGCAGGCAGACCGCCGTCACATAGATCGCACCCGCCAAGGTGAGGCGGGTCAGGATCTTTTCAAGATAGCGCGCGGTCTGGTCGCCGGGCCGGATGCCGGGGACGAAGGCGCCGGACTTTTTCAGGTTGTCCGCAGTCTCTTTGGGGTTGTACTGAAGCGCGGTATAGAAGAAGCAGAAGAAGACGATGAGCGCTCCGTAGGCGAGGACATAGATCGGCTGGCCCGGCGTCAGCGTCCCCGCAATGTCGCGCAGCCACAGCATGCCTTCGGCGGAGCCGAACCAGCCGAGCAGCGTGGCCGGGAAAAGGATGAGCGAGCTGGCGAAAATCGGCGGGATCACGCCCGACATGTTGAGCTTGAAGGGAAGGTGCGAGCTCTGTCCGCCGTAGACGCGGTTGCCGACCTGGCGCTTCGCGTAATTCACCAGGATCTTGCGCTGGCCGCGCTCGACGAAGCAGACGAAGGCCGTGACGACGAGCACCGCGACCGCGATGAGAAGCGCGGTGAGCGGATGCATCGCGCCGGTGCGGACGAGCTCCAGCGTGCCGGCAATCGCCGCCGGCAATCCGACCGCGATGCCGGCGAAGATGATGATCGAGATGCCGTTGCCCAGACCGCGCTCGGTGATCTGCTCGCCCAGCCACATGAGGAACATCGTGCCGGTGACGAGCGAAGTTACCGTCGTGATGCGGAACATGAGACCCGGATCGAGAACGAGGCCCGGCTGCGACTCGAGCGCGATTGAAATGCCCGTGGCCTGAAACAGCGCGAGCGCCACGGTGCCGTAGCGCGTGTACTGCGTGATCTTGCGCCGCCCCGCCTCGCCCTCCTTGCGCAGCTGATCGAGCTGCGGGCTCACCGCGGTCATGAGCTGCATGATGATCGACGCGGAGATATACGGCATGATGCCGAGCGCGAAGATGGTGAAGCGCGACAGCGCGCCGCCCGAGAACATGTTGAACA
>JAICPQ010000114.1 GCA_025929745.1 Burkholderiales bacterium
CGAGGCCGAGCTCGGAGGCGACAAACTCGCCGACGATGGCGCCGGTCACGGACATGGTGGCGTTCAGCTTGAGGCCGGCAAAGATGTAGGGAACGGCGTTCGGGAAGCGGATTTTCGTGAACACCTGCCAGCGCGTGGCGCGCAACGTGCGCACGAGGTCGAGGATCTCGGGCTCGGCGCTCGCCAGCCCGATCGCGGTGTTCACCACCATCGGGAAGAAGGCGATCGTGGTGCCGATGACGATGTTCGGCCATACGCCGTAGCCCAGCCACAGGATGAAGAGCGGCGCGAGCGCGATCTTGGGCAGGGTGTTGAAGAGCACGAGCACCGGCATGATGGTGCGCAGGAGGAGCCGGTTCCAGACGATGGCGATGGCGAGCGCGATGCCGAGCACCGCCGACAGCACGAAGGCGCCGAGCACCGCGTAGAACGTCGTCAGGAAGTTGGCCGGCCAGCGGTAAGTCGGCCGGTCGAGCGCCTTGAGCGCGGACCAGGGCGAGGGCAGGATGTACTCCTTGACGTGCAGCAGGTCGACGGCGAGCTGCCAGACGACGAGCAGCCCGAGGATCACGAGGGTCGCCGGCATGTAATAGGAAACCGCTGCCGCGACCGCCTTCTTCAATCTCATGGTTACAATTAACCTGTTGGTTACATCTTACCCGTTCATCCATCTCTCCGGGGTTCGCAAGGTCTACGGCGAGCACCTGGCGATTTCGGATGCCACCTTCGACGTGCTGCCCGGCGAGCTCGTCTCGCTCGTCGGGCCTTCGGGCTGCGGCAAGTCGACGCTGCTCAAGATCCTGGCCGGCCTGCATCCGCACGACGGCGGCGAGGTGCGTATCGGCTCACCCACCCATCCGTTCGACCCGGCGAAGGACGTGGGGATGGTGTTTCAGGCGCCGCTGCTTCTCAAGTGGCGCCGCGTCCTCGAGAACGTGCTGCTGCCGGCCGAGATCCTGGGCTTGCCCGGGAAGGAAGCGCGCGAGCGCGCGGGGCATCTTCTCAAGCTGGTCGGGCTCGCCGGCGCCGAGCACAAGTATCCCTACGAGCTCTCCGGCGGCATGCAGCAGCGCGCGGCGATCGCGCGCGCGCTGGTCCACGACCCGAAGCTCGTGCTGATGGACGAGCCTTTCGGCGCGCTCGATGCCCTGACGCGCGAGAAGATGAACCTCGAGCTGCTGCGCATCTGGAAAGAGGCGGGCAAGACCATCGTGTTCGTGACTCACGGCATCTCGGAGGCGGTGTTTCTCGGCACCCGGGTGGTCGTGCTCACTGCGGGGCCTGCGCGCATGGCCGACAACTTCGAGGTCGAGCTGCCGTACCCGCGCACGCTCGACATGAAGACGAACGAGCGCTTCGGCGAGTACACGCGGCGCATCTATCGATTGCTCGGGATGGAATGAAGAACGGCCGCGACCCGGCGCGCACGCGCTCGAAGATCCTCGAGGCGGCGACCTGCGAGTTCGCGCGCTACGGACTGGGCGGGGCGCGCGTCGACCGCATCGCGGCGCGCGCCAGGGCGAACAAGCGCATGCTCTACTACTACTTCGGCGACAAGGAAGGGCTGTTCCTCGCCGCGCTCGAAGACCGCTATGCGCACATCCGCAACGCCGAGCGCTCGCTCGAGCTCGAGCACCTCGATGCGCGCGTCGCGGTGCGGCGCCTGGTGGAGTTCACCTGGAACTACTTTCTCGACCATCCGGAGTTCATGACGCTCCTCAACAGCGAGAACCTGCACAAAGGGCGCCACGTGCGCCGCTCGCGGCGCGTGCCCGAGATGCATTCGCACCTGGTGGGGCTGCTGCGCGACGTGCTGCGCCGGGGCGAGGCGCAGGGCCTGTTCCGCAAGGGCGTGGATCCGGTTCAGCTCTATATCTCGATCGCGGGCGAGGGCTACTTCTATCTCAGCAACCGCTATACGCTGTCGCGCATCTTCGACCGCGATCTGATGGCGCCGCGCGCGCTCGCGTTGCGCGCTCGGCATATCGCGGACATGATTCTCAACGCATTGAGGAGGTGACATGAAGACGTTATTGCCGTTGATCGTGGCTTCGGTGCTCGCATTCCCAGTGCAGGCACAGAACTGGAAACCATCCAAACCGGTCACGATCATCGTGCCCTGGGCGGCGGGCGGCTCGACCGATCAAGTGACGCGCATTACCGCCGCAGAGGTCGAGAAGCATCTCGGGCAGAAGGTCGTGATCGTCAATCAGCCGGGGGCGTCGGGCTCGATCGGCACCAAAAGCGCGCTCGACGCGCCGAAGGATGGCCATACGTGGACGGCAGGCGCAGCGCAGGACCTCGGGGTCTATCGCGCGCTCGGCATGTTCGAGACAAACCTCACCGACTGGCACCTTTTCCTGAGCGTGGCCAACGTGCCGCTCGTCGGCGTGAATCCCAACACGCCGTACAAGACGATGAAGGATCTGCTCGATGCGATGAAGGCTAAGCCCGGCGAGATCACGGTGGCGACGGCCGGCGTGACTTCCGGCGGGCACAACGCGATGGAGGCGATCGCGCGCGCCACGGGCGTGAAGTACCGTCACGTCACCTACGACGGCGGCAATCCCGCGGTGGTCGCCACGGTCGCGGGTGAGACCCAGGTCACGACGCAACTCGCCGTGGAGCAAGCCGAGATGATCCGCGGCAAGCGCCTGCGCCCGCTTGCTGCGGTCGCCGACAAGCCCCTCGAGATCGAAGGACACGGCCGGATCGACGCGATCACGCAGACGGTGCCCGGGATGAAGATTCCGACCAACTACTTCGGCGTCTTCGTGCCGAAGGGCGTGCCGCCGCAGGTCGTGGCCACGCTCGATCGCATCTGGGGCGATCACATCACGCGTTCGGAGGCGCTGAAGAAGTACGCCACCAGCCGCGGCGCGCTGTTCGCGCCGATGTCCGGCCAGGACGCGCAGAAGGCGGCGCTGCCGGCGGTGCAGGCGAACGCGTGGCTGCTGCATGCGGGCGGCAAGACCAAGGTTTCGCCCGATTCAGTGGGTATTCCGAAACCTGAATGAGAAGTGATGCTGCTCAGGGCGTCGCATGGGCATTAGGCGGGGGCCTGATCGTCTACGCCTCGTGGGCGATGGATCGCCTCGAGCGCCACGGCGCGGCGCTCTACACCGCGCCGGGGCTGGTGCCTGGGCTTCTCGGTCTCGTGCTCGTGGTGCTCGGCGTGGCGCTGGCGCTGCGCAAGCGAGGCATTTCCGCATGTTCTCCCGCGATCCGGTGGGGTAACACGCCTCTCGTGCTCGCGCTGTGCCTGGGCTACGCGATCGGCCTCATTGGGCGCATGCCGTTCTGGCTCGCCACCTTCGTGTTCGTAACCGCGTTCATCGCGATCTTCGAATATCCGTCGCGGCGGCGCATGGCGCTTGCGCCGCTGTACGGCGCCGCCACCAGCTTGGCCGTCAGCAACCTCTTTGAGGCGGTTTTTCTCGTGCGGCTGCCTTAGGCATGTTCGAGGGCTTGATTCTGTTCGGCCGGTCGATCGGCGGATTTCTCACCGCCGAGTCGATCCTGTGGGCGCTGGGCGCGAGCCTGGTCGGCGTGGTAATCGGTGCGCTGCCGGGACTCACCGCCACGATGGGCGTGGCCTTGATGACGACGCTCACGCTGAAGATGGCGCCCGCCCAGGCGCTCCTCGTCCTCGTCTGCACTTATGTGGGCGCGATCTACGGCGGCTCGCGCAGCGCCATCCTGCTCAACATTCCCGGCACGCCGGCCTCCGCCGCCTCCTGCCTCGACGGCTACGCGCTCGCGCGGCAAGGTCGGGCCGGCTATGCGATGGGCATCGCGACCACCGGCAGCGTGATGGGAACGCTGATCGGCATGTTCTTTCTCGCGCTCTTCACGCCGCTCCTAGGCAACGTGGCCCTCAAGTTCGGCGCGTACGAGTTCTTCTGGCTCGCGACGTTCGGCGTGGTGATTTCCGGCAACCTGACCGGGGACGATCCGTTGAAGGGCTGGATGGCGGGCGCGCTCGGCCTGTTCCTGGCCACGATCGGCCAGGAAAGCGTGTACGCCTTTGAGCGCTTCACCTTCGGCACGCGCGAGCTCGCCGGCGGCCTTTCGCTCGTGCCGGCGCTCGTCGGCGCGTTCGGTTTTGCCGAGCTCTTGATGGTGATGCGCGAGCGGCGGCCGCCGGTGACTTTGAGCGCGCTCGACAGCGTCATCCCAAGGCTGAGGGATCTATGGAAGTACCGGCGCACGATCGTGCGCTCGGGCTGTATCGGCACGTTCATCGGCATCATTCCCGGCGTCGGCGAGGACAGCGCGGCGTGGACCTCCTACGCGGCGGCGAAGCGCGCGAGCGTCGAGAAAGCGCTTTTCGGCAAAGGTTCGGTCGAGGGACTGATGGCGGCCGAGACCGGCGACAACGCCTGCGTGCCGGGCGCCATCATCCCCGTGCTGACGCTGCAGATTCCGGGGTCCGCACCCGCGGCGGTGCTGATGGCGGCGATGCTGATCCACGGCGTGCGTCCGGGGCCGCTCATCATGGTCGAGTCGCCGCAGTTCGTATACGACGTCATCACCATGATGCTTTTCGCGGTGATCGGCATCCTCATCTACGGGCTGGTGCTCACACGCTTCCTCGTGCAGGTGCTGCGCGCGCGCTATCAGGTGATCGTGCCAATCATCTTCGTGCTGTGCGCGGTTGGCTCCTTCGCCATCGCCGCGCGGCTCTTCGACGTGTGGGTCATGCTCGCTTTCGGCGTGCTCGGCTTCGCCCTGCGGCTTCTGAACTATCCGATGGCGCCCCTGGTCCTCGGCCTGGTGCTCGGCGATCTGCTGGAAAAGTCGCTGCGCCGCGGCCTTGTGCTCTCCGACGGCGACGTCACGCCGTTTTTCACCCGGCCGATTTCGGCCTTCCTCTGCGCGCTTCTCGTGCTGATCGTGCTGTCGCGCTTCATACGCTGGAGACCTCGTGCGAATCGCGCTGTGTAACGAGGTGATCGCGCCCATGCCGTTTCCGCAGCAGTGCGAGTACGCGGCCAAGCTCGGCTACGACGGCCTCGAGATTGCGCCTTACACGCTGTCGGACGAGCCGCACCGCCTAGGAAGCGCGCAGATTGCCGCGGCGCGCGCCGCGGCCGAGGATGCAGGCGTCGCCGTCACTGGGCTGCACTGGCTGCTCATCAAGCCCGCAGGCCTCTCGATCAGCAGCAAAGACGAGAACGTCAGGAAGCGCACTATCGACGTGATGCTCGCCCTCATCGACCAGTGCGCCGAGCTGGGCGGCCGCTACCTGGTGCACGGCTCGCCGCACCAACGGCGCGTCGACCCCGGCGAGACGCGCGCGGCCGCCATGGCGCGCGCGCGGGACAGCTTCGCCTCGATCGCCGAGCGCGCACAGAAAGCCGGGGTGGTCTATTGCATCGAGCCGCTCTCTTCGGAGCAGACGCCGCTCATCAACACGCTCGATGAAGCTTCCCGCATGGTGGAAGAGATCGGCAGCCCGGCCGTCAGGAGCATGCTCGATTGCAGCTCGGCCGGGCGGATGGAGAAAGAGCCGCTCAACGCGCTCGTCGATCGCTGGCTGCCGAAGGGCGTGATCGCGCACGTCCAGGTGAACGACCGCAATCGCCGCGGACCCGGCCAGGGCGAGCAGCGCTTCGCGCCGCTTTTCGCGTCGCTCAAAAAGCATGGCTATCGCGGCGACGTGGCCGTCGAGCCCTTCGATTACGTGCCCGACGGTCCAGGCGCCGCCGCGCGCGCCATCGGCTACATCAAGGGACTCATGGAAGCGCTCGAGACATGAAGTTCGCGGTGAAGGAAATCGACTTCTTCGAGCGCGACGTGCGGCTGCGGATGCCGTTTCGCTTCGGCGTCGTGACGCTCACCGAGGCGCCCCAGGCCTTCGCGCTTGCAAGGATCGAACTGGAAAATGGCAAGCAGTCGCAGGGCGCCGCCGCGGAGCTCCTTGCGCCGAAATGGTTCGACAAGAATCCCGGCTTGAGCAACGAAGACAACTTCGAGCAGCTGCGCGCTTCGATGCGAGCGGCGCGCAGCGCGTACCTGGATGCAGGAATGAACACCGCGTTCGGCCATTCCCGGCCGACGCTCGGCCTGGTGGAGAACTACGGGCCGGCGCTGCTCGACCGCGCGCTGCTCGACGCGCTGTGCCGCGCACTCGGCATCTCCTTCTATCAGGCCGTGAAAACGAATGTTGCGGGCATTGCGTTCCGGGATCTCGACATGCAAGGCTTCCTGTCCGGGCTCGAGCCGCGCTCGGAAATCGCCGCGCGTCACACCGTCGGGCTGGTGGATCCGATCACCTCGGCGGATAACAAGAAACCGGTGAACGACGGTCTGCCCGAGACGCTCGAGGAAGTGGTCGCGCGCTACGGCCATCGCTGGTTCAAACTCAAGGTCGGCGGCGATGTGAAGGCCGACGTCGAGCGCCTGCGCGCGATCGCCGCTGTGCTCGATCGCATTGCCGAGCCCTACCACGCATCGCTCGACGGCAACGAGCAATACGAGGATGTCGAGAGCGTCATCGCTCTGTGGCGCGCGCTCGAGGCCCAGCCCGAGCTCGAACGGCTCGCGTCGAGCATCGTGTTCGTCGAGCAGCCGATCAAGCGCCAGAAGGCGCTCGCCGCGAACATCGCGGCGCTCAGCGCGAGGAAGCCCGTCATCATCGACGAGTCCGATGATTCGCTCGACGCGTTGCCGCGCGCCAAGGCGCTCGGCTACCGCGGCGTTTCGTCCAAGACGTGCAAGGGTATTTACAAGTCGCTAATCAATGCGGCTCGCTGCGCTACATGGGGCAAGGACTACTTCATGACCGGCGAGGACCTCACGATTCAGCCGGGGCTCGCGTTGCAGCAGGACCTGGCGCTGGTTTCGATCCTCGGGCTCACGCACGTCGAGCGCAATGGCCACCACTATGTAAACGGCATGGCCGGGTTGCCTGCTCAGGAACAACAAGACTTCGGCAGCGCGCACCCGGACCTCTACGAGCGAAGCCATGGGGCGGTCCGGCTGCGCATCCACAAAGGAATGATTCAGATGAAAACGCTGGACTGTCCGGGCTACGCGAGCCGCGCCATGCCCGATTGGCAATCGATGAGGAGGATGGCTTGAGCTTCCGGGTACTGGGAACGAATCACACGAGCTTCACCGTCTCGAATCTTGACCGCACCGTCGCCTTCTTTCGCGACTGCCTCGGTTTCGAGCTGGTTTCCCGCGCGCCGCGCGATCCGGCGCTCGTCTCGCGCATCACCGGCGTCGAGAACGCCGATGTGGTCATTGCGTTCCTCAAGGCGCCCGGGCATACGCTCGAGCTCATCGAGTATCGCTCGCCGGCGACGAAGGCAAGCGTAAAGGCCAGGCCGTGCGACACCGGTTTTGCGCACGTGGCGTTCAACGTCGATGACGCCGCGGCCGCGGCCGAGGCAGTGCAGCGTTACGGGGTGAAGCCGATCGCGCCGCCCGTCGCGATCGACAAGGGCCCGAACAAGGGACGCAAAGTGGTGTACGTGCGCGATGCCGACGGTGTGACCCTCGAATTCATCGAGGTCGGAAAATGAGCGAAAGGCGCATCGGGATCATCATGCACGGCGTGACCGGGCGCATGGGGATGAACCAGCACCTCATCCGCTCCATCCTCGAGATCCGCAAGCAGGGCGGCGTCGCGCTCAAGAACGGCGACCGCGTCATGCCCGATCCCGTCCTGGTGGGCCGCAACGCGGCCAAGGTCGAGGAGCTCGCGCGCAGGCACCACGTGCAGCGCTGGAGCACCGATCTCGACAAGGCGCTCGCGTCGGCGGACGAGATCTTCTTCGACGCCGCCTCGACGCAGCTTCGTCCCAAGCTCCTGAAAAGGGCGATCGCGGCCGGCAAGCACATCTACTGCGAGAAGCCCGTGTCCGTCACGCTCGCGGAGGCGAAGGATTTGTACGCGGCCGCGAAGAAGGCGAAGGTGAAGCACGGCGTGGTGCAGGACAAGCTCTGGCTGCCCGGGCTGCTCAAGCTGCGCAAACTTCGCGACGACGGGTTTATCGGCCGTATCCTCTCCGTACGGGGCGAGTTCGGTTACTGGGTGTTCGAGGGCGACCGGGTGCCGGCGCAGCGTCCGTCGTGGAATTACCGGAAGGAAGACGGCGGCGGCATCATCCTCGACATGCTGTGCCACTGGCGCTACGTCCTGGACAACCTTTTTGGGGAAGTCCAGGCCGTGAGCTGCCTCGGCGCCACGCACATCCCGTACCGCTGGGACGAGAACGGCAAGAAATACAAGGCCACCGCGGACGACGCGGCGTACGCGACTTTCCTCCTGAAGGGGAACGGCGTCGCGCACTTCAACAGCTCCTGGGACGTGCGCGTGCGGCGCGATGACCTGCTGACGCTGCAGGTCGACGGCACGCAGGGCAGCGCCGTGGCGGGACTGCGCAAGTGCCTGGTGCAAAGTTACGACAAGACGCCC
>JAICPQ010000094.1 GCA_025929745.1 Burkholderiales bacterium
AGGAGGGCGTCAATGTCCCTCCTTGAGGCCCGCAAAGTCTCGGTGCAGTTCGGCGGCCTGCGCGCGCTGTCGAGCTTCGACTTCACCCTCGACAAAGGAGAACTCGTCGGCCTGATCGGCCCCAACGGCGCCGGCAAGACCACGCTGCTTCGCCTCATCACCAAAATCCTTCGGCCGGACGCCGGTCGCATCGTTTTCAATGGCGAGGACATCAGCGACCTTCGTGCCTGGGACATCGTCGAGCGGGGCATCGCCGGGACCTTCCAGAACACGCGGCCTTTCCGGCACCTGCCGATCATCGCGAACGTGATGGTGCCGCTGGTCGCGCCGCGCGCCCGCCGGCACGGCGAGTGGGTGAAGGCGATCGAGCAAAAGGCAATGGACGCACTCGAGTTCGTCGGCATCTCCGACATGGCGCTCGAGCCGGCGTCGGCGCTCTCGCAGGGCGATTTGAAGCGCCTGGAAGTCGCGCGCGCCATCGCCAGCGAACCGGAACTGCTGCTGCTGGACGAGCCGCTCGGCGGCTTGAATCCGGCGGAATCCGAGCTTCTGGCGAAATCGATCCGGCGCCTGCACAAAGGCGGCCGCTTCGGACGCCTGCATTCCGAGGGGCCGGCGGTGCTGATGATCGAGCACAAGCTGAAGGAGCTGATGTCGATCGTCGATCGGGTCATCGTCATCGACTACGGCGAGGTCATCGCCGACGGAGCGCCCGCCGACGTGGTGAAGAACCCGAAAGTCATCGAGGCTTACCTTGGGAACGAGCATGCCGCTGCTTGAGGTGCGCAACTTGCGCGTGCGCTACGACAAGGCGCAGATCCTGAACGGCGTATCGCTTAGCGTGAACGAAGGCGAACTGGTCGGTCTGGTCGGTCCGAACGGCGCCGGCAAATCGACCCTGCTGCGCGCGATTTCCGGGCTGGTGCGCTTCGAAGAGCGCATGAAGCGCGGCACGCACGGCGACATCGTGCTTGAGGGAGAGGTGCGCTTCGCGGGCGAGCGCATCGACGGGCTCGCCGCGCACGAGATCCGCACACGCGGACTGGTGCACTGCCCCGAGCGTCGGCGTCCGTTCCGCGAGCTGACGGTGCTCGAGAACCTCCTCGCCGGCGCCTTCCTTTCGGCGAGCAAGCCAGAAACCGAGCGGCGCCTCGAGCGCTGCTTTGCGCTTTTTCCGCGCCTCGCCGAGCGCAAGACGCAAATCGCCGGCACACTGTCCGGCGGCGAGCAGCAAATGCTCGCAACGGCGCGCGCGCTCATGTTCTCGGCGAAGCTCCTGGCGATCGACGAGCCTTCGCTCGGGCTTGCGCCGCGAATCCGCGAGGAGCTCTTCGCCGCGATCGGCAAGATCCACGCCGCGGGCGTACCGGTGCTGCTGGTCGAGCAGGAAGTAGCGCAGGTCTTCCGCATGGCCAAGCGCAACTACATCCTTTCTCAGGGACGCATCATCGCCGAGGGCTCGGCGCAGTCACTGATGGCCGACGAGACGCTGCGCGCCGGATACCTCGGCCTTTAGCGCCGCGCTGCACAGCCGGCACAGCTTCCTGAAGAAAGAATTTCTCTGCTTGCAGCGCGGACACTGCGTCTCCACCTTGTCGCGCACCCACGGCGTAAGACCGCGCGGCATGAAGAGCAGGACGAGCAGCACGATGATCGCGAAAATGAGCAGGCGCAGCTCGCCGAACGCCCGGAAGCTGCCCAGCCATTCGGTGAGCGGATAGAGAATAAATACCGCCGCAACCGGCCCATAGATGGTGGCGACGCCCCCGAAGATGCCCCAGATCACCACCTGGAAGGAGAGCGCCAGCTCGAGCGTGGACGGCCCGGCGACTCGCAGGTAGTGCGCGAAGAGCGCACCCGCAAATCCGGCTGCCGCGCCAGCAATGGCGAACACCACGAGCTTGTAGCGCATCGTATTGATGCCCGAAGCGCGCGCGGCGACCTCGTCGTCGCGAATTGCGTGCAGCACAATGCCGAACTTCGAATCAGCGAGCGCCCAGAGACCGAACACGATGACCAGCATGGAGAGCGACGCCACGTAGTAGTTCGCCATGGGCGTGACCACGAGCCGGCGCAGGCCGGAGATGCCGAGCTCGCCGCCCGAGAAATCCGGAAAGGCGAACAGCATACCGAGCGCAATCAGCGGAAAAGCGAGCGTGGCGAGCGAGAGATACGAGCCGCGCAGCCTAAGGCATAGGTAGCCGACGACGAAGCCCAGGAAAAGGGCCACGGCGGCGCCGGCCCAGACCGTCGCCCAAGGCGACAGGCCGAGCTTGAGAGACATGAGCGCCGAGGTATAGGCGCCGGCGCCGAAGAACAGCGCGTGGCCGAAGTTCACCTGTCCGGTGTAGCCGGCCAGCAGGTCCCAGCTCGCGGCGAAGATCGCGAAGATGCACGTCATTGTCAGGATGCGTAGGACGTATGCGTCGCCGTATACGAGCGGCAGCAGCAGAACGGCGGCAACCCAGAGCGCCGCGAGCGTGCGCGAAGGCAGCACGAACACTTCGTTGCGCAACTCCGCCCAGGCGCGGCGCAGCCAGTACATTCAGCGCTCCTCCTCAAATGCCACGCCGAACAAGCCCTCCGGGCGCGCGAGCAGCACCGCGACCATGATGATGAGCGCGACCGCGCCCTTCAGATATGCGCCTGCGGGCACCGCGAACACGGTGATCGCTTCGACGTAGCCGATGATGAGCGCGCCGATCAGGCTGCCCTTCAGGCTTCCCAGGCCGCCGAGCACGACGATGGCCAGCATGGTGACGAGCGGCGCGAGCCACATGAACGGGTCGACCACGAATACGGGCGCGACCACGACACCGGCGACCGCCGCAAGCGAGACCGACAGCGCCACCGTCGCCATGGCCACGCGATGCACGTTCATGCCCATGAGGTTGGCGACCTCGAGATCGTTTGCCGTGGCGCGGATGGCAAGGCCAAGTCGCGTGCGATAGAGAACGAACCACACCGCCGCCAGCATGATCCCGGCGACGACCAGGATCAGAAGCCGCTGGTAGGGGATGCTTACGCCAAGAACCCGGACCGCGCCTTCGAGCGTCGAGGGGATGCCGAGGAAGTGCCCGCCGAAGGTGAAGAGCATGAGCTCCTGGAACACGAGCGCGAGCGCGATGGTGGCAATGAGCACCGCGGCCTCGTGCTCGCGTACCGGCTCGATCACGAGCCGATAGCACAGTACTGAGAACAGCGTGACCGCGCCGACGGCGATGAGGCCAGACAGAACGAAGCCAAGGCCCGTTTTGACGAGCAGCGTATAGAAGCAATACGCCGCCAGCATGTAGAACGCAGTGTGCGCGATATTGACGATGCGCGCGACACCGAAGATGAGCGAGAAGCCGATCGCGAGCAGCGCGTACACGCCGCCGTTGACCAGCCCCGTGACGAGGATGTCTTGAAGCAGTTAGCGCGCCGGCAGCTTGAAAGGCTTCATGCCTTTCACGGTCGGCGGCCAGAACGGCACCTTCTGCCCGTCCTGCCATTGCACAGCGATGCCGGCGGTCTTGCCGACCGCCCACACGAGATCGTGGCGCTTGTCGAAGGTGACGATGCTCCCGGTGCCGACGTGCTCGATCTTCTCGATTGCCGCGACGAGCTTCTCGGCATCCAGGGTGTTTTCCTTCTCGATCACCGCTTTCAACATATGGATCGCGTCGTACGTAGCCGCGGTGTAGGTGGGCATTTTCTTGTAGCGTTCCTTGAACGCGCGCACAAAAGGCACGGTACGCGGTGTCATTTCGACCTCGGCGTAGGTGTCGAGCGTGGAGACGAACTGCGCCTTGCCCGCCGCCGCCTGCCAGAACTCCTCCTTCTGACCTTCGACATTGATGCCCCAGGCCACCGCCTTCATGTTGCGCTCGCCCATCTGGCGGCCGACGACGATGCCGACCGGACCCGAGAGCATGGTGAACACGATGTGCGCGCCGGCGCGATCGATGGCGGACAGCTCGGCGGTCACGTCGGTGGCCGTCGCCGAAGGCTGCCATAGGCCGACAACCTCCATCTTCATCGCCGGCAGGTTTTTCTGCGCGGCGCCGACGAGCGCCTGAGTCCATACCGCCTTCTCGGCGAGCAGCGCAACCTTCGGCGTGTCGGTCTTGAGCTCGGTTCGGATCTGCTGCGCGATCGAGTTCATCACGGCGAAAAGAGTGCGCGCGAGATCCACGTCCTTGGTCGGCGTGTAACGAAACCAGTATTTGTAACGGCTGTAGTTGTCCTCGACGTTCTGACCCAGCTTGGAATGCGCCGCGCCCGCGCCGAGGAAGATCTTCTTGTGGTCCATCGCCACTTCCTGCATCGCGAGCACAGCCTCAGAGCGAAAGCCGCCGATCAGGAAATCGGCGCGGTCGCGCGTGATGACGCGCTCCACGGCATTCGTCGCATCGGGCACCGACTGGATCTCGTTCGTGTCGGCGCGGATCAGCTCGATCTGCCGAGGCTTGCCGCCGACATTCACGCCGCCCGCCTTGTTGATCTCATCGCGCGCCATCTCGGCGCCGGCCCAGTGGTTTTCTCCCTGGACGAATGCCATCGGTCCTAGGATCGCGATTTTTATGGTTTGCGCGTGGGCAGCCGAATCGAAAATCCCGGCGAGCGCGAACGCCGCGAGTCCGACGATGAACGAACGCAGCATGGTCCTCCTCCTTTGCACTACACTTTATCTCAAAGCGTACGTTCAGCGAAGAGACGAGATCGTGGGCTTCGCCCGCCAGTTCGATCCGCAGCCGTTCCGAACCGACAGACCGCGGCGCAACAAAGCGTGTTCGGCGCGCTCAGAACTCGTACTCGCCATGGAAGGCTGAAGATCCTTGGCCGCAAGGATTGACCTCAAGCACAAGCTGCACGTGCTCACGAAGAAGGAGGAGCTTGATGCGGTGCGCGTACCGGGCAAGGTGGTGATCGTCCTCGACATTCTGTTCGCCACGACCACCATGGTAACGGCGCTTGCGCACGGCGCGAAGGAGGTTGTGCCGGTACTCGACGAGGCTGCGGCGCGCGAGGAGGCAGAGCGCTTCGCGGCCGATTCGTTCGTCCTCGCCGGCGAGCTCTATGCCGAGACGCTGCCGGGTTTCGCGCATCCGGCGCCGCTATCGCTGCTTGAGCACGGCGTGGCGGCGAAGAGCGTCATCTACTCGACCACGAATGGCACCGTCGCCATGGCGCAGGCAAGCAGCGCGGCGCGCGTTTACTGCGGAGCGCTGCTGAACGCACGCGCCCTCACCGAATACATCCTGGCGCGCCACCCGCGGGATACCGTGCTCATCGTGTGCTCGGGCTCGGGGAACAATTTCAATTTCGAAGACTTCTACGGCGCCGGCTACTTCGTCGAATGCTTTCTCGAGCGCGTGTCCGACGTCTCGGACGCCGCCAAGGCAGCGCTGACCGTCTATCGCCATGCCAAAGCCCCCGATGCTTTGCTCGACTGCCGCGTCGGCCGCATGATGGTCGAGCGCGGATTGGCGCGCGAGGTGGAGTTCGCCTCCCGACGCGACGCTTTCCCGGTCATTCCAGCGCTCGAGGGCGGCACGCTGCGCCTCGTGGCCTGATGCGCATCTCGGCGCTCTACGTCTACCCTGTCAAAGGCTGCCGGGCGGTGGCGGTGGAGAGTGCCGTTGCGGACGCGCTTGGATTGGAGAACGACCGGCGCTTCGCTTTCGTCGCCGAAGATGGACTCGCCTTTACGCAGCGTGACCAGCCGCTCCTTGCCAGCGTTGTCCCGCAGCCTGACGTCGAGGCGTTGAGTCTGGACCTCGGCGGCCTTACGGAGGTCTTGGTTCCGCTCTCCTCCTTCACCGAGCTCGCTCGGGTCGACGTCTGGGGCAAGAGCGTGCCGGCGCGCGCAGCGCCATCGAATCGCGAGCTCGACGATTATCTGGGCGCGCATGTGCGCGTGGTCATGCTCGACCGCGCGGCGCAGCGAAGCTTTGCCGACTCGCGGCCGGTGCTCGTGGCGACCAGCGCCATGCTCGCGCGCCTGGGCTTGCCGGACATCGGCATGGAGCGCTTTCGCGCCAACGTGGTACTCGAGGGCGACGGCAAGTGGCGCACGCTGCGCGGCGAGCACGTGCTTCTGGAATATTCCAAGCCCTGCGGGCGCTGCGAGGTGACGACCATCGATCAGGCGGGCGGCGGGCGCCGGGGGCCGGAGCCGCTACGCACTTTGCATGAGCGCTTCGACGGCAACTTCGGGGACTACTACGGGGTCGCGCGGCCCGGGCGGCTGCGCCGCGGGGAGGAGCTTCTCCCGGCCTAGACGCGCTCGAGCTCGGCGCTCAGCGCGAGGTGATCAGAGAGCATCGACCAAGGCTTGCCGCGATGCACCTGCGCGGCGGCGACCCTGAAGCCGCGCACATAAATGCGATCGAGGCGCAACACGGGCAAGGCCGCGGGATACGTCGCCAGTACGCGTCCGTGATGTGCGACCGACGCTTCGGTCATGCCGAGGCGACGCTCAAGGATCGCGGTGGCGCGGTGGCGCCAGTCGTTGAAATCGCCGGCGACGATGATCGGCAGGTCGCGCGAAGCGAGCTCTTCCAGCCGGCCGGAGATCGCTTCGAGCTGGCGCGTGCGTCCACGCTCGTGCAGCGAGAGATGCACGCACACGCAATGAATGTTGCGCCGCCAGCCCGGAACCGTGACCACGCTGTGGAGCAGTCCGCGGCGCTCGTAACGGTGGTCGGACACGTCCTCGTTCTCGAAAGAGACGAAGCCGAACCGCGAAAGGATCGCGTTGCCGTGGTGGCCGTGGTCGTAGACCGCGTTGCAGCCGTAAACGTGCTCCCAATCGGTGCCGGCAAGATAGGCGTGTTGCGGGTCAACCGGAGAGCCGGCGAAGCGCAGGGCGAAGCGCTGGTTCAGGCCCTGCACCTCCTGCAGGAACACGAGGTCCGGATCGAGGCTGCGCAGCGCGTCGCGCAGCTCGTGGATGACGAGGCGCCGGTTGAACTGCGACAGCCCCTTGTGCATGTTCAGGGTGACGACGCGCAGGCGCTTCCTCATAGATCAAGTTCGAAGCGTCGCTCGAGCAGCTGCGCGTCGTCGAAATGCCGGCGCCCGACGAACGCCGTGGCGTGGCGGCCCCATTGCCGCATTGCTCCGGCAGAGGCGATGCCCATCGGCCAGAAAAAGAAACGCTCCCCGCGCTGCGTGCCCGGCACGATGCCGTCGGGCCCGAACAGGCTCGCATGCACCCCGCCCGCGCGCGGCAGCGAGCGCAGCTCGTCGTACGGCCGAAACGCGTAGCGCACCAGGCTCGCCGCGCGCTCAAGGCGCACGCGCTCGATGTAATGAGTGGCGGAGGCAATGCTCAGCACGACCCGTTCGTCCTCGCCTGCGTGTGGAACCGAATGCGGCATGAACGCCCACTCATCGAGTCCGTCCGGCGCGGGCCTTGGTCGCGCGCGCGGGGTGGGGAAGAACATATGGAAACAGCCGCAGGCATGAATCGAGTCATAGAGAATCGGCTCGCCGTTCGGCGCCAGCGTCACGCGCCACATGACGCCGTCGAGGCGCCCGGCCAGCAGATCGAACGCGCCGCTCGCCGGCCGCTCCGGAAACCAGATTGTATAGACGAGCTGCACGAGGACATGCTCGCCGTAACGCGTGTAGGCGGCATTGACGTAGACCGTCGGCTCGGCCGCGTCCACCTCTGGAGCACCGGAGCCGCGCCGGAAGCGAAGCACGCCGAAGCGATCATGGTCGGCGCGAATCTCGACTTCGAAGCTCGGCGCGTACGCGGCGGCGAGGAGCAGGACCTCGCGCGGCGAGAGGTTCGGATGCCCGAGCGGATCGTACGCGGCGCGCGCGAGAATCCCGGCAACCACCGCACGCGGCAGCGCCGCGGACGGTGGCGGCGAAAACCGTACGCGCGGGTTTGCCTCATCGGGCTCGTGCGCGAACGCGGCGAGCGTGTCCGTTTGCCAGCGATCCACGCCGGCCGCGAAAGGGAACTTCGTGATCGCGTAGAGGCCGAGCACGCGCTGCATCGTCGAATAGTCGTCGGGCACCTGGACGGCCGCCAAAACGGCCGCGGCGTGCTCACGGTCCGCGGCGCGAAGGCGGCTCGAGCACTCGCTTGCGCGACGCAAGGCCTGCGTACGCGCCTCATCGTTTAACGTGGGCAGATTGCGCACTTCGTGGCGGCGGGCCTCGAGGTCGAGCTCCGCCATGCGCTCGCCGTAGGCGCGCAGCGCCGCGTCGCTTCGGGCTGCCCGCTCCTTGAGCGAGGCGAGCAGGCGATCCACCCGCAGGTGCGGGAAACCCGCGAGCCGGGTGTACTGCGCGTCGCGCACTCCCGCGCCATCGAGCTCCGCATCGAGTGCGCGATACCAGTAAGCGCATTCGCGTACGTCGTCTGCGCCGCCTTCCAGGTGCGTCGCCAGTCTGCCGTCGCCAGTGGCGCAGCCTGCCGTGAGCAGCGCCGCGCCGATCATGAGAATGGCGTCTCGATTCGACCATGAAAAGCACTTGCGCGCCGCCTCGCGCCACGGCAGCCAGGCGAAAGCGGTGTGCTCCTCAGGCGCAACGGTCACCGGCGCGCGCTCGTTCAGCCGCGCGCTGAAAAGCCGCTCGGTGTTGTGCGTGACGCCGGGCGCAAAGCGGTGTCGCCATCGCAAATAGATCTCGAAGGTATAGGCGACATTCCAGGCTTTGAGGCTTTGGGAGGGCAGCTGAATCCCCGTTTCCTCGCGCACCTCGCGCGCCGCCGCCGCTTCGTAAGCCTCGTCGGCGCGATCGAGCGAGCCCGTGACCGATTGCCAGAAACCAGGCCGCGCGGCCCGCTCGAGGAGCAGAACGTCCAGATCGTCCGTATGCACTACGACGAGCACCGAGAACGGAAGCTTCATGCCTGCCGGAAGAGCTCGGGCAGCGGCAGCGCCGCTGTTGCGTCGATGAAGACGGCGAAGAAAGGTTTGCCGCGGCTTGCCCAGTACTCGGCCGAGGAGGTTAATACGTCGACGAGGACACCGAAGTCGTCGCCCACGCGTGCGCCGTCGAAAAGAAGCACGTGTCCCGCTGCGCTGCTCCAAGAAAGGTCCGTGAGGCAGTCTTCCAATGCGTCCCAGTTCTGCCCGAACCAGTCCGGGAACGCGAGCGCCGCCGCGATGTTTTTGAGAAGCGCCGGCTTCGCTGCGAACGGCACAATTTCGAGGCGCAGGCCGGTCTCGCGCGCCGCCTCGACGACCTCATCGGACCTCGTCACCCGGTAGACGCCGGACCGGGATGCATCGCGCAGCCGCAGACCGAGCTTGCCCATCACTCGATGATGCGCCTGAAACTGCGGTAGTGGTCCTCGGTGTAGTAGAACTCGCCGCCGCGACCGGCGACGATGCGACGCGCTCCGCGATCGCGCGCCCCGGGCGTC
>JAICPQ010000161.1 GCA_025929745.1 Burkholderiales bacterium
CAGCGGCAGCAATGCAACCAGCAGGAGCGCCCAGCGCCTCACCGCCTAGCGTTTCTTCTCGTACTCCGCGATTGATTTCTTGAGGTCGGTGTACTCCACGCAGGGAAAGAAGCAGAGCTTGTCGAGCGCGCTCAGGTGCTCCTTCGCCTTGGGTAGGTTGCCGACCATGAGGTAGGCCTCGCCGATGTACTCGTGCGCGCCGCGGTGCTTGGGGTCGATGCGCAGCGCCTCGTTGTAGTGCTTGAAGACGAGGTTCATATCCGGATTCGCACTCTTGCGCAGCGAGTAGGCGTAGAGGTTGTGGTAGCTCGCGTTGTTAGGGTCGGTGGCGAGCCCGCCCTTGAGGACGTCGGCTGCGCTGGCCCAGTCCTGGCGCTTGGTGGCGGCGGTGGCCTTTTCGATGACTGGGTCCCGCGTCTCGGCGGGGGGATCGCCGGCGGCAAGCACAGGGCCGCAGGCAAAGGCTAGGGCTAACATTAGGGTTCTCATGCGCATTCGCTCCTGGGTCGCAATCGTACTGCTAACAAGCGCCGCCACGCTTGCATTCCCGCAGGCGCCGCAGACGCGCGCCGAGGCGCTGAGCGCGCTCCGGCACGCCGATGCGGCGACGCGGGCCGAAGCGGTGGCGTGGCTCGCCACCCGCGGCGGGATGGAGGACGCCGGTCTCCTGCACGAGCGGCTGAGAGACGAGAGCAGCTTCGTGCGCAACTACGCCGAGCAGGGCCTCTGGCTCCTTTGGAGCCGCTCGGGCGATGCGGATATCGACCAGCGCATGGCGCGCGGCACCGAGGCGATGCAAGGCGGGCGCTACGCCGAAGCGGTTTCGGTGTTCACGGATGTGATCGAAAAGAAACCCGGGTTCGCGGAGGGCTGGAACCGCCGGGCGACGGTCCACTACCTCGCTGGCGAGTTCGACAAGTCGATCGCCGACTGCCACGAAGTGCTGAAGCGCAATCCCCGTCACTTCGGCGCGCTTTCGGGTATGGGCCAGATTCACTTCCAGCTCGAGCAATGGGACAAAGCGCTCGAGTGGTACCGCCGCGCCCTGGATGTGAACCCGAACATGCTGGGCGTCGAGATGAACATCCGGCTTATCGAGGAGAAGCTGCAAGCTCGTCCAGCGCCCGGACGATCGACGTAGCCGCCTCGCGCGGCCGTTCGAAAGGGAAGAGGTGCCCGCCCGGCACCTTGTACATGCGGAATTTCGGCTTCATGCGCGCGAGGCGCACCCGGCGCACGACGTCCGATCGCGCGCCGCCGATGAACGCGGCCGGCACGCGCAACTGGGCGAGGTGGCGCATCATGTCGTGGGGAATGGTGCGGTAGATCTGGTATTCCACCGCCGGGTCGATCTTCAGGCGGAGCAGCCCGCCTTCCTCCACAAGCCCGTGGTTCACGTAATCATCGAGCGCGTCCTCGGAAAAGTCCCGGAAGAGCTGCCGGCTGCGAAAGTGCGCGCGCGCCTCCGCGCGGCTCGGCCAGCTCGAGCGGCGGTCGCGCGTCGCGCCGGCGGGCGTGACGCGGTCGACGATACCCAGCCGCTTGGTCACGCCGAGCATGCGGCCGCGAAAGGGGCCGATGATCGGCGCATCGAGCAGCACGATCGCGCGAAAGAGCTCCGGCCGGCGCACTGCCGCCAGGTAGTTCAGATAGCCGCCGAGCGAATGGCCAACGCCGTAGACCGGCTCGTGGATAGAGCCGATCCACTGATCCACGAGATGCGGCCAGCCCTCGGTGGGCGGATAGCGCGGATCCATGCCGATGGCATCGATGCAGGAAACGGTGAAGCCCGTCAGGCCGGCGAAGAGCGCCGCATACGACGACCCGGGGAAGCCGTTCGCGTGCGCGAAGTGAAGCCGGGGTTTAGACGTAATCCTCGGCCGCGCTGTCGGCGTCGGCGGGATGGCCCACGAGGTGGCCCTGGATGAAGTCGCAGCCGCAGGACTTGAGGAAGTCGCGCTGGCGCTCGGTCTCCACGCCCTCGGCCACCACGCGGATCTGGAGCGCGTGCGCGAGCGCGACGATGGCCGAGACGATCGCGCCCTGGTCGCGGTCGCTTGGCAGCTCGGCGATGAAGCTGCGATCGATCTTCACCTTGTCGACCGGGAAGCGGCGCAGGTAAGAAAGGCTCGAGTAGCCGGTGCCGAAATCGTCGATGGCAATCGAGACACCAAGCGCTTTCAGCCGCTTGAGCGTGCCCAGGGTGAGGTCAGTCTGCTGCATGGCGGTCGATTCGGTGATCTCGAGCTCGAGAAGCTGCGGCGGAAGGCCGGTCTCCTTCAGCGCGCGTGCCACCATCCGCGGCAGCTGCGGATCGTTGAACTGGCGCGCCGAAAGGTTGACGGCGATCTGCAGGCCGCCGCCGTCATGACTGCAGGCTCCGATAAACGTGGACCAGCGGCACGCTTCGCGAAGCGTCCACTCGCCGATCTTCAGGATGATCCCACTCTCCTCGGCAAGCTGGATGAACTCGCCGGGAAGCACGAGACCGCGCTCCGGATGCTGCCAGCGCGCAAGCGCCTCGTACGCCGCGACGCGTCCGGTGCGCAACTCGACGATCGGCTGGTAATAGAGGCAGAGCTCGCCCTTGCCGACCGCGCGGCGCAGCTGGCTCTCGAGCTGCAGCCGCCGCGAGGCCGCCTGGTTCATCTGATCGGTGAAAAACTGGTAGTTGGCGCGGCCGAGCTCCTTGGCGTGGTACATCGCGGCGTCCGCGTTACGGATCAGCGTCTCGGCGTCGCGCCCGTCATCGGGATAGACCGCGATGCCGATCGAGCAGCTCACCACGAGCTCGCGCTCTTCCATAATCACCGGAGTCGAGAGCTGCTCGATCACCTTCTGCGCGACGTGCGCGACATCCGATGATCGCCTAACCTCGGGCAGAACGACGACGAACTCGTCGCCGCCGATGCGGCAAATCGTATCGCCTTCGCGCAGCTGGTTCACCAGGCGCGATGCGATCTCCTTGAGGAGCGCGTCGCCGACCGCGTGGCCGAGCGAGTCATTGATCATCTTGAATCGGTCGATGTCGACGAACATGACCGCGCTTGCCTTCCGGTTGCGGTTGCTGAGCGCGAGCGCCTGCGTAAGCCGGTCTTCCAGCAGGCGCCGGTTTGGCAGCCCGGTGAGCGCGTCGTGGTCGGCGAGATGTTGCGCGCGCGCCGTGGCCTCGGCGAGCTGCGCGGTGCGCTCGGCGACCTTGCGTTCGAGCTCGCCCAGCACCTCCTGCACGCGCAGCTCGGCCTCGCGCTCTACCGTGACGTCCTCCAAGCTCCAGATCCATTCCTGCTCGGGCTCGCCCATGTCGATGCGCCGGCCGCGCGTGCGGCAGATAAACGTCGTGCCGTCGCGGCGCTTGAAGCGCTGCTCCGATTCATGCGTCCCGCCCGGCGCGGTCTCGCTGTAGGCGATGCGGCCGGCTTCCTGCCAGTCGCGTTGCGAGGCGAAAAGCACAGCGGAGCTCTGACCGATGAGCTCGCCCGGGCCGGCGCCGACCATGTCTTCCAGGAAGCGGTTGCAGCGCTCGATCGCGCGGTTCCGGACGAAGACAATGCCGATTGCCGCGTTGTCGAGGATGAGCTCCTGCTCGGCGAGCGCCAGTTGCACGCGGTCCTCGGATTCGCGCTGGGAGGTGATGTCATCGAAGAGCCAGACCGAGCCCTGCGCCGGGTCGCCCGGCTGTACCGCGCGTCCGGAGATCGAGCACCAGATGTGCGAGCCGTCTCTGCGCACGTGGCGGCGCTCGACGTACACCGTCTCGCCGCGCCACACCGCCTGGTTAAGCTCGCCGCCCGCCTCGTACTCCTCGTCGGTTGCGAACATGAAGCGCGTGGAACGGTCGATGAGCTCGCCCGCGCCGTAGCCAAAGAGCTCTTCGAAGCGGCGGTTCGCGCGCACGATGCGCCGGTCTCTGACGAAGATGATGCCGGTGACGGCGTTCTGCAGCACCGCGTCCTGCTCGCGCACCAGGCGCTCGAGCGCCTGATCGGCGCGCCGGCGCTCGCTGACGTCTTCCATCAGCCAGACATAGCCCTTGGCGGCGTCGCCGGCCGCGACGGCGCGGCCGGACATACGACACCAGAACCCCGAGCCGTCCTGGCGGCGCAGCCATTGCTCGCGCGCGTGCGTGCCGCCGCGGTCGAGCTCTCCGTACACGCCGACGCGCGCGGCGAATTCGGCATCGGTGAAGTAGACCTCGCGCCAGGACGCTCCGATCGCCGCGCCGGGGCCGAAGCCGAACATCTCCTCGAAGCGACGGTTGCAGCGCACGACCTTGCGCTCGCGGCTGAACGCAATGCCGACGGTCACGTTGTCGAGGAGCGCCTGCTGCTCGGCCATGACCCGCTGCAGCTCCTCCTCGGCATGGCGCTCGGCGGTAACGTCCTCCACAGTCCAGACCGACCCCTTGTGCGGATTGTCCGGATCGAGCGCGCGACCGTCGGCGCGGCTCCAGAACGTGCTCCCGTCCTTGCGCCGGCGCAGCTCGACGCGGCGCATCGTCTGGCCGCGCGCGAGCGCCTCATAGATGCTCGCCGCCTCGCAGAAAGCCTGCGCGCTGGGATAGATCGGCGAGACCGACTTGCCGATGAGCTCGCCCGGCCCATAGCCGTACATTTCCTCGTAGCGCCGGTTCACGCGCACGAAGCGGCGTTCCTTTACGAATGCGATGCCGACCGAGGCCGTGCCCAGCAAGGCTTCCTGCTCGCGCAGCAGGCGCGCCACCGCGTCGGCGTGGCGGCGCTTGTCGGTGATGTCCTCCACGATCCAAACCGTGCCGTGGTGCGTGTTGGTTGCGTCGATCGCTTTTGCGATCATGCGGCAGAGGAAAGTGGAACCATCCTTGCGCTTCAGCTCCCACTCGAGGTCGAGCTGGCGCCCGCTGTTGACGATTGGTCCGGCGATCTCGCCGAGCGCCAGGTAGCTCTCGCGGTTCGGATAGACGATGTCACCGGGCTTGCCGATCAGCTCCTCGAGCCCGTAGCCGAACATTTCGGCGAACTTGGGATTGCAAAGGAAGAAGCGCCGCTCGCGCGTGAACGCGATGCCGAGCGAAAGATTGCCGAGCAACGCCTCGTACTCGAGCTGGCTGTACCGCGTGCGGCCCGCATAGCCGACCGGCTCGATGAACGCAGGCGCGGGCTTCGGGTTGTTCATCGCAGCGCGAGCGCCTCGAAGTCCTCCGCGTAACGGCGAAGCTGCGACTGCGCTCGCGCGCGTTGCTCGGCCGTCAACATCCGGTCCAGATCGAACATCAGGTCGAAGTAGTGTTCGCGCCAGGCGTCGAGCGCGGCGACATACGCGGGCTCGCGCCCGTGCTCCCAGTGCGCGAGCCGCTCGGGAAGGCGCTTTTGCGCTTCGCGCGCGCGCAGGATGGCGAGCACATCGCCCTGCAGGCGCTTGCGGTCGCGGTCGCGCAGCTCATCGGCGATCGGCGCCCGGTCGGCATAGTCGCGCACGCGCTGCAGCTGTGCCGGGGTCCGCTTACCCACCCAGTCCTCCAGCCGGTTGACGAGCGCCTTGGCGCGCTTGCGGCGCCGCTCGCGCTCCGGCCCGCGCAGGTGGTCGCGATAGAACTGCCGGTTCTCCTCTGCCAGGCGGCGCTCGATTTGCGCGATCTGCGCCGGGGTCAGACGGTCGAGCACGGGAGCGGCGAGCTCGGCTGCCTTGCGCAGGCTTTCGCGCGCCTGCGCGCGCACGGAATCGTAACTCCAGACGAGATCCTGCCGCGACACGCCGTCGCCGAAGCGCTGCGCCGCCTCACCGGCGAGCGCCGCGTATTTCGGAAGCGCGTTCTTGCGATGCCAGGCGTGGAACGCTTCGATGCGGTCGTCGAGCTCCTCGGCCTCCGGCTCGTCCAGGCTGACGTAGCTTGCGATCTTCCAGCGCGCGTAGGCATCGGCGTTCTCGTAAGCAAAACGCATGGTGCTGCAGCCGGCGGCAAGCGCCGCGGCCAGCACCACCAACATTCTGCAAAACGCTACCAGAAGCTCTCCACGCTGATGTGCCCGGGGTTGCGCCGCCGGTGCTTGCGCAGCCCGCGCTCCATGAGAGCGGCCTGCGCATCCTTCAGCATGGCCGGATTGCCGCACAACATCACGTGCGAGCGCTCATCGAGCGGCAAGCCGGCCGCCTTTTCCAGGCGCCCGTCGCGCATCGCCTCCGGGATGCGGCCAGCGAGCGACCCGAGAGCATTCTCGCGACTTACGAAGCTCACGTAACGGAAAATATTCTCGTGCTGGCGCCGAATTTCGGCGATCAGATCTCGGTAGACGAGCTCGCGCGCGTGGCGCACCGCGTGCACGAGCACGACATGCGCAAAGCGCCGCCACGGCGTCTCGGTCTGCAGGATGGAAAGGAACGGAGCGAGCCCGGTGCCGGTGGCGACGAGCCACAGCGTCTCGCAGTCGGGCACCTCGGAAAGGATAAGGAAGCCGGCGGGGTTGGACGCGACGACAAGCCGCTCGCCAATCTCGAGTTTCGCGAGGCGCGGCGAAAGCGGCCCCTGCGGCACCACGATGCCGTAGAACTCGAGCACCGGGTCCTCGGGCGGATTGACGAACGAGAACGCGCGCACG
>JAICPQ010000280.1 GCA_025929745.1 Burkholderiales bacterium
GAACAGGGCGAGCGCGAGCCCTGCCCAGAAAATCATTTGTATTCGGGCGGGATCAGGCGTTGCGGGATGCTGATGTTCAGCTCTTTCGCCATCTGGATCACGCCGGCGTGGAAGAGCACTTCCTTGACTTCGGGCGTCTGCTTGAACGCGTCCTCGATCGGGTGGATGCCCTGGCTCGGCGGATATGCTTCGCCGATCTCCTTCCAGCCTTTCATGACCGCCTTCATGATCCGGTAGCCGGTCTCCTGCGACATGCGCGAGCTCGACATGACCATTACGGGCGCGCTCATCTCGTAGAACGGCCCCGTGCCCGGCGCCTCACGTACCCCGCCAGCGGGCGTGAGCAGAAAGGTGTTGTACGGGTCGTTTGCGGTGATCTTGTCGGCCTGGTCCTTGGTGAAGCCGATCACCGTGAGCGGGGTGCCGTGGTGCACCTCGAGCATGCCGGAGTCGAAGCGGTCGTGCGGCCCGCCCTTGAGCATGCCCACCAGCCCGCCCTCCTTAATGCGCCGCAGCGCGTCGTCGAACGAGCCGGGGATCATGTTGATCTTGCTGCCGAGGAGCTGGTTCGCCTCCATGGCGCGCGCCATGTCGCGCGTGCCGGGGATACCCGGCGAAAAGCGCTTGCCGGCGAGGTCGGACCAAGTGCGGATGTTCTCCTTCTTCGCGATGTCCGCGCGCACGTACACGCGCGAGATGCCGATGTTGCGCATGAACATGAGCCGCGCCGGCTCCCACGCGCCCTCCTTCTTGAAGTTGCCGCTGCCCTCGCGTACCGCCGCGACCACCGCCGGGCCGCCGCTCACCGACCAGTCGAGCACACCCTGCTTGATGAGCTTGGCGTGGTCGAAGGCGCCGCCGCCCTCGACCGTGGTGACGTTGAGGCCGGGATCGTGCTTGCGCACCGTGTTGGCGAGCGCGACCGAGAACGCGTAGATGCTGGAAGAGCCCGAAACGCTGCCGAGCGCGAGGTTGATCGGCTTGCCGCTCTGCGCCGCTACGGAGCCCGCGAACGCGGCAAGAAGCGCCGCGACGATTCTCTTCATGCCATTTACTCCTTGTGGAAGAAGTTGCGGTGGTCCGCGACCGCCTCGAAGCGGTCCAAAGCGGCCACCGTGGCTCCGCGGTCGGCGAAGCTCAGCTCGTGCAGTAACGCATTGATGAGGACGAGCGGCGCGGAGTGGAAAGCCATGAACGAAGCCGATTCCGCCGGCGCGTAGAGGCTGACGTCGCCGCGCAGCGGCGAGAAAGCGCTGTCGGTGATGGCGAGCGTCGCGAGCTTCGCGCTCTTGGCGAAGTCGAGAAGCTCGACGAGCTCCCGCAGGTAGCGCGGGAATCCGATCACCACGACGCAGGCGCGCCGGTCCAGGCGATTGGTCTGGTCGTAGGTATCGCTCGTCACGGCTAGGGCGCGGGCCGCGCGCATGCCGAGCTTCGCGAGCCCGAAGGCCATGTGCGTGGCGAGCGGCGCAGTGGCACGCGCGCCTACGATGAGAACCTCCGAGGCGGAGCGCAGGCTCTTGAGGGCGGCTCGGAACGCGTGGGCGTCGAAAGCATCGCGCAGCGCGCCGAGGTTCTCCATTTCCTTGGCGAGCACAAGATCGAGCGGGCTCGCGGCCGCCGGGCTGAGCTTGAAGCGCTCGGTGCCCTTGAGGTCGGCGCGCACGAGGCGCCTCACCTCCTTCTGGAAACCCGGATAGCCCTTGAAGCCGAGCGCCTTGGCGAAGCGCACGATCGTTGCTTGGCTGACGCCAGACTGCTTGGCGAGGTCACTGACGGTCGAGAATGCGACCGTCTGGTAATGGGTCTGGACGTACTTGGCGAGCGAGCGCTGGTTGGCCGAGAAAGCACGCGCCCCGTCGGTCAGGCGGCGCAGCAGGTCGGTTTCGCTTTTCACGCGGGCGGTGAAATAAATCCTTCATCATGCTACGCCGGTGAAACAATCGATGTCAAAAAAAAGGAGGGCCGAGCCCTCCTTTGTCGGACGAAACAGCTTGATTACTTCTTCGCGGCCTTTGCTTCCGGGCACTTCGTATCTTTGCCATCTACCTTGACGACATCGCCGGCTTTCTTGCCCTTGCAGGCGGCCTCAAGGGCGGCGGTCTTCGACGCGTCCGCCTTACCGTCTTTAGTCTGCGCGAATGCGACCGGGGAAACGGTTGCCACGGCGAAGGCGGCGGCCAAAACAGCACTAGTTAGTTTGCTCACTCAGTGATCCTCCTGGTTGATTGGAACGACCGGTTCTCGGTCAACGCCCATAACGGGCGAGCAGGACGGTTGGTTGACCGCAAGCCTGAAATCAGGTCCTGCCAAGCCGCGCGATACTCACGGTTCAAGCGCCGCACGGGCGAAATGTAAAGAAGCCCGACGATATGAAACTCCGCCTGTCGTTCCAGCCCGTCAGCTTCGAGGCGAGCGGCGGGTAATGCTCGGCCGAAATCGACAAGCTGCGTGAGCTAGTGGTCGATCACCCGGTCGACCCGGATGCGGATCGACTCTGGGATGCGGATGCCGAGCGCTTTGGCAGTCCGGGCATTGACCGCGAGCTCATACGTAGTGGGCTGCTCCATCGGGATGTCACCCGCCTTGGTTCCGCGCATGATCTTCGC
>JAICPQ010000179.1 GCA_025929745.1 Burkholderiales bacterium
CAACAGTCCGTTCCAGCTCGAAGAGCTCTTTCCGCCGTCGGGCGACCAGCCCGACGCGATCGCGAAGCTCACCGAGGGCATCAACGACGGGCTCGCGTTCCAGACGCTGCTCGGCGTCACCGGCTCGGGCAAGACTTACACCATGGCGCACGTCATCGCACGCCTGGGCCGGCCGGCGCTCGTGCTCGCGCCGAACAAGACGCTCGCCGCGCAGCTCTACGCCGAGTTTCGCGAGTTCTTCCCGGACAACGCGGTCGAATACTTCGTTTCGTATTACGACTATTACCAGCCGGAAGCGTACGTACCGGCGCGCGATCTTTACATAGAGAAGGACTCGTCCATCAACGACCACATCGAACAGATGCGCCTGTCGGCGACGAAATCGCTGCTCGAGCGGCGCGACGTGGTCATTGTGGCGACCGTGTCGTGCATCTACGGTATCGGCGATCCGTCCGAATACCACGGCATGATCCTGCACCTGCGGCAGGGCGAGAAGATGTCGCAGCGCGATGTCCTCGCGCGCCTGGTGGCGATGCAGTACACGAGAAGCGAGCTCGATTTCCACCGCGGCACCTTCCGCGTGCGCGGCGACGTGATCGACGTGTTCCCGGCCGAGCACGCTGAGCAGGCGATCCGCATTTCGCTCTGGGACGACGAAATCGAGAAGCTGGAGGTGTTCGATCCCCTCACGGGCAAGGTGCACCATCCGATGGCGCGCTTCACGGTCTATCCGTCGAGCCACTATGTGACCCCGCGCGAGACGACGCTGCGCGCGATCGAGGCGATCAAGGCGGAGCTGCGCGAGCGCATCGAGTTTTTCCAGAAGGCTGGCCGCCTGCTCGAGGCGCAGAGGATCGAGCAGCGCACGCGCTTCGACCTCGAGATGCTCGCGGAGCTCGGCTTCTGCAAGGGCATCGAAAACTATTCGCGCCATCTGTCGGGCCGCCAGGTCGGCGAGCCGCCGCCGACGCTCATCGATTACCTGCCCTCCGACGCGCTCATGATCATCGACGAGAGCCACGTGACGATCCCGCAGCTCGGCGGCATGTACCGCGGCGACCGCTCGCGCAAGGAGAACCTCGTCGAGTACGGTTTCCGCCTGCCCTCGGCGCTCGACAACCGGCCGCTGCGCTTCGACGAATTCGAGAAGGTTGTGCGCCAGACGATCTTCGTCTCGGCCACGCCTGCAGATTACGAGCACGAAAAGTCGGGCCAGGTGGTCGAGCAGGTGGTGCGGCCTACCGGCCTCATCGACCCAGAGGTGATCGTGCGGCCGGCGTCAACGCAGGTGGACGATCTCCTGTCGGAGATCAACCTGCGCGTGAAGAAGAAGGAGCGCGTTCTGGTCACCACGCTCACCAAGCGCATGGCCGAGGAGCTGACCGAGTACCTGGCGGAACACGGCGTCAAAGTGCGCTACCTCCACTCGGAAGTGGAGACCGTCGAGCGCGTCGAGATCATCCGCGATCTGCGTCTCGGGGAATTCGATGTGCTGGTCGGCATCAACCTGCTGCGCGAGGGCCTCGATCTCCCCGAGGTCTCGCTCGTCGCCATCCTGGACGCGGACAAGGAGGGTTTCCTGCGCTCGGAGCGCTCGCTCATCCAGACCATTGGCCGCGCCGCGCGCCACATCAACGGCACCGCAATCCTCTACGCCGACCTGGTCACCGAATCGATCAAGAAGGCGCTCGCCGAGACCGAGCGCCGGCGGCAGAAACAGCGCGTGTACAACGAGACGCATGGCATCACGCCCAAGGGCGTCATCAAACGCATCAAGGATCTCATCGACGGCGTGTACGACGCGGCGCAGGCCGACGTCGAGCAGCAGGAAGCGCGTTACGAATCGATGAGCGAAAAGCAGCTTGCGCGAGAGATCAAGGCGCTCGAGAAGAAGATGCTGCAGCACGCGAAAAACCTCGAATTCGAGGAAGCTGCGGCGGCGCGCGACCGTCTATCGGAGCTGAAAAAACGCGTGTTCGGCGTCGAGCTTTCGAGTAGTACCTAGTTGCTCCGGTAAAGAAATGTGATCCACCAGGGGGCGGAAATTTGCCCTTCGCCCGCTGGCGCCCGCACGGCATCTTGGCGGGCTATGTTCTGGAAACTGCGCGTGTTTTGGTACCGCACGGACAAGGCTGCGTTTGCCTTCGGGCTCTTTTGCGCCGGCATCGTCGGCGCGCTCGTTTTCGCCATGACGGGCGTGTTCGAGCACCGCGACGCGCAAGCCGCACGGCTTCGCGACTTCCATGCGCGCAGCCTCGATTGCCTGGCGCTGAATGTCTACTACGAGGCGCGCGGCGAACCGATGGCCGGTCAGTATGCCGTGGCCGAGGTCACTATGAACCGCAAGGCATCCCGGTTCTATCCCAAGACGGTGTGCGAGGTCGTGTACCAGCGCGAAGCGTTCTCGTGGACCGGCACGCGCAACCTCGAGAAGCCGGACGGCGAAGCTTGGGCGCAGGCGCAGAAGGTGGCCGAGGACGTGTACTACGGTCGCCGGCCCGCGTCGATGCCGGGCGTGCTGCACTTCCACGCGACCTACGTCCGGCCGGACTGGTCAGCGGAGCGCAAGCGCGTGGCCAAGATCGGCCGGCACGTGTTCTACCGGTAGAAGCGCACGCCGGGCTTCAGCTCTTCGAAGACGAGATAACGGGTCTCTTTCATTCCCAAAGCGGCGTAAGCCGCCTGCGCCGCGCTGTTCTCCCGCTCGACGTAAAGACGGAAGCCGCACACTTGCGGGTCCTTCGCCGCCATTTCCTGGACGTGGCGATAGAGTCGCCGGTAGACGCCCTGACGCCGCGCTTCGGGCCGCACATAGACGCTCTGGATCCACCAGAAGCTGCCGTTTCGCCAGTCGCTCCACTCTTTGGTGATCATTAGAGCCGCGACGGCCCGCTCCGTTTCCGCTAACACGTAGAACCCGGCGACCGGGTTGTCGAGGAGCCCTCGAACCCCTGCGCCGATCACTTCGGGCAGGAGGTTCTTGCCCTCGGTCTCGAGCGCCATCGCCGCGTTGAATTCGACGAGTACCGCGGCGTCCGCCGACGTGGCAAGCCGGATCCGCATCAGTATCGAGCGTTGCCGGGCGTGCGCGGAAATGGGATCGCGTCGCGCACGTTGGAAAGCCCCGTGGCGTAGGATACGGTGCGCTCGAAGCCGAGGCCGAAGCCTGCGTGCGGCACGGTGCCGTAGCGGCGCAGATCGCGATACCAACCGAGGCTTTCCTTGTCGATGCCGATCTGGTCCATGCGCTCGTCCAGGCGCGCGAGGCGCTCCTCGCGCTGGCTGCCGCCGATGATCTCGCCGATGCCGGGGGCGAGCACGTCCATCGCCGCGACGGTCTGCCCGTCGTCGTTCTGGCGCATGTAGAAAGCCTTGATCGCCTTCGGATAGTTCATGACGATGACCGGCTTCTTCGCGTGCTTCTCGGTGAGAAAGCGCTCGTGCTCGGACTGGAGATCCACGCCCCATTTCACCGGGAACTCGAATTTTTCCTTCGCGCGCTCGAGGATCGAGATCGCCTCGCCGTAGTCCATGCGCGCGAACTGCGAATCGATGATGCCCTGCAGCTTCGCCACAATGCCCTTCTCGACGCGCTCGTCGAAGAACGCCATGTCGTCGGGTCTTTCCTTGAGGAGCGCCGAAAACACGGACTTCAGCAGCGCCTCGGCAAGATCCGCGTTGTCCGCGAGATCGGCGAACGCGATCTCGGGCTCGATCATCCAGAACTCGGCGAGGTGCCGGCTAGTGTTCGAGTTCTCGGCGCGGAACGTCGGCCCGAACGTGTAGACCTTGGAAAGCGCGAGGCAGTAGGCCTCCACGTTGAGCTGTCCCGAAACCGTCAGGAAGGTCTCGCGTCCGAAGAAATCCTTGGAGAAGTCGATCTTGTCGCCCTGGCGCGGAATGTTCGCAAGATCGAGCGTGGAGACGCGGAAGAGGGCGCCTGCGCCTTCGGCGTCCGCCGCGGTGATGATGGGCGTGTTCACCCAAAAGAAGCCGCGCTCGTGGAAGAAACGATGGATCGCCTGCGCGAGCGTGTGGCGCACGCGCGTGACTGCGGCAATCACGTTGGTGCGCGGCCGCAGGTGCGCCACCTCGCGCAGGAACTCGAACGTATGGGGCTTCGGCTGGATCGGATAGGAGTCCGGGTCCTCCACCCAGCCGACGACTTTCACCGCGCTCGCCTGCATCTCGAACGGCTGACCTTTGGCCGGCGAGGGCACGACAGTGCCCGTCGCCTCGATCGCGCAGCCCGAGGTGAGATGCAGGACCTCCTTTTCGTAGTTCGGCAAGTCCTTCGGCGCGACCACCTGGACAGGATGGAACGAAGAGCCGTCGGAAAGATGGATGAAGGAGAACCCGGCCTTGGAATCGCGCCGCGTGCGCACCCACCCCTTGAGGACCACGGCTGCGTCTCTCGGCGCACGGCCGGCGAGGATGTCTGCACAGGAAGTCATAATCCCAATCTTATGAAAGAACGCCGCTCCATCTTATTCGTCTGCACCGGAAACATCTGCCGTTCTCCGACCGCCGAAGGCGTGTTGCGCCACCTCGCGAGCGAGCGATCGCTCGAGCTTCGCATCGAGTCGGCCGGAGTCGGCGACTGGCATATCGGTGATCCGCCGGACGAACGCGCGCTGCGGCACGCCAAAAGCCGCGGTTACGACCTGAGCGCGCAGCGCGCGCGCCAGGTGCGCGCGCAGGACTTCGAGGAGTTCGACATGATCCTGGCGATGGACCGCGGCCACCTCAAGGCGCTGCAGCGCATCGCGCCGCCCCACCACCACGCGAAGATCCGGCTGTTCGTGCAGGACTTCGACGTTCCGGACCCTTACTACGGAGGCGCTGAAGGCTTCGAGAAGGTCCTCGACCTCGTCGAGGAGCGCTGCCGCGCGCTCCTCGACGAATTGAAGCTTACTTTCTAGTTTCGACCTGCTCGAGTTGCTCTTCCTGCGGCGCGAGCTTCGGACGATCGCGGCGCGGACGACCGAGCTGCTGCGGCTGATCTTCGATCGGCACGTAGGCGGCCTTCGCGCGGTCGGTCTCGATCATCACCAGGCCCTCGCTCTCGAGGATCGGCCGGGGATCGATTTTCGGTTCGGGGCGCGGCTCGCGCTTCGGTTCTTCCATGCGCGGCGCCGGCGCCAGCGCAGGCGGTGGTAGCGTCTCCTCGGCCGCTAGTTCCTCCTTGCGCGCGAGCGCCTCGCGGCGCTGGTCCTCGCGTAGCTGGTCTTCCTTCAGCGTGAAGGGAGGCGCGCCGTTCGGCGCTCGCTCGCCTTGTGCCGGCCGTCCGTCATGACGCTCGCGCTGCCGGTCGCGGCCGCGGTTGCGGCGGCCGCCGCGGCGGGGTTCGCCGTCGCCGTTGCGGGCCTCCGGCGGTCGCGGCGCCGATTGTTGCTGGGGCTGTGACTGCGGCTGCGCTTGCTGCGGCTGCTGATGAGGCGGACGCGGCGGACGCTGCTGGTCGGGTCGGCGCTCGCCGCGCTCTCCGCGTTCCCCGCGGTTCGGACGCTCGCCGCGCGGCTGACCGTTGCCGCGGCGTTGCTCCAGACGGCCCTGCTGCTGGCGGTCGCGGTTCTCCTCGCGCGGCCGGCCATCGCGTCCGCGGTCGCGCCCGTCACGGCGCTGCTGGTGATCGCGCCGCTGCTGATGGTCGCGCCTCGGCTCCTGCGCGCGCTGCGGCGTCGGCTGCGCCGCGGGTTGCGGCTGCGCTGCGGGGGCGGCCACGGGCTTGAACAGGCTGATGATCTTGGAGAGGAAGCCACCCTCGAGCACCGGCGCGGGCGCAACCGCTTGCGGCACGGGTTGCGGCTCGGGCATGCGTGGCGGACGCGGCGCCGAGTGGTCG
>JAICPQ010000140.1 GCA_025929745.1 Burkholderiales bacterium
CTGGACGGCGGCTTTCTGCACGTTGATTTCCGTGTTCGGCGCGATCTCGAGGCTGATATACGCATCCGAAATCTTCGTGATGCGCCCGAGCACGCCGCCCGCGGTGACCACCTCGTCGCCCTTCTGCAGCGCCTCGATCATGGCCTTCGTTTCCTTGGCGCGCTTCATTTGCGGGCGGATCATAAGGAAATACAGAAGCACGAACATCAGCACGATCGGGAGCAGCCCGATGTACCCCGAGTCGCCGCTCGGGGCGGCCTGGGCGAACGCTGGCGAGATGATCACTGCGGACTCCAGAGGGAAAAAACGGCGGAAATTATAGCTGCTTTCGACTCTCGAGAATGCGCCGCGCCGTTTCGGTGATCCTTCCCTGCTCGATGGCGTCGCGTAGATCGCGCATGAGGTCCTGATAATAGTGGAGGTTGTGCAGCGTGTTGAGCCGCGCCCCGAGGATCTCCTTCGCCTTGTCCAGGTGGTAGAGGTACGCGCGCGTGTAGTTGCGGCAGGTGTAGCAAGTGCAGTCCTCGTCCAGCGGCGCCGTGTCGTCGCGATAGCGCGCGTTGCGGATACGGATGTCGCCGTGGCGCGTGAAAAGCCAGCCGTTGCGCGCGTTGCGCGTGGGCAGCACGCAATCGAACATGTCCATGCCGGCGGCCACGGCCTCGACGATGTCCTCCGGCGTGCCGACGCCCATCAGGTAACGCGGATGCATCTCGGGCAGTTTCGTCGTTTCGAGCACCTTGAGGCGCTCCTCCTTCGGCTCGCCGACCGCGAGGCCGCCGATGGCATAGCCCTCGAAGCCGATCTTGAGCAACGCTTCCACCGATTCCGCGCGCAGCTCCTGATAGACGCCGCCCTGTACGATGCCGAACACCACTCCGCCGTGGGCGTCTCTCGAGCGGCGCGCCCAGCGCATCGAGAGCCGCATGGAATCCGCGGCCTGCTTTTCGGTCGCCGGATACGCGAGGCATTCGTCGAACACCATGGCGATGTCCGAATCCAGCACCTGCTGGATGCGCATCGACTCTTCCGGCGTGAGGAACAGGCGATCCCCGTTCACCGGGGAGGCGAAATGCACGCCTTCTTCGGTGACCTTGCGCAGCGTCTCGAGGCTGAAGACCTGAAAGCCACCCGAGTCGGTGAGGATGGGCGCGCGCCAGTTCATGAACCGGTGAAGGCCGCCGTGTTTTCCGATGACTTCGAGTCCCGGCCGCAGCCACAGGTGAAAAGTATTGCCGAGCACGATCTGTGCGCCGCTCGCCGCGACCTCCTCGGGAGACATGGCCTTCACCGTGCCGTAGGTACCGACCGGCATGAATGCCGGCGTGTCGACGCGCCCGTGCGCGAGCTGGAGCACGCCGCGGCGCGCGGCACCGTCGGAGTGCGTAACGGAGAACTTCATGCCTCGATGAGCATCGCGTCGCCGTACGAAAAGAAGCGATAGCGCTCGGCGATGGCGTGGGCATAGGCCCTGCGGATGTTGTCCACCCCGGCGAACGCCGAGACGAGCATGAGGAGCGTGGATTTCGGCAGATGGAAGTTGGTGAGCAGGCGCTTCACCATCTTGAACTCGAAGCCGGGATAGATGAAGAGATCGGTCTCCCCTGCGAGCGCGCCGCCCGCCGCCGCGGCCTCGAGCGCGCGCAGCGTCGTAGTGCCGACGGCCAGGACGCGTTTTTCCGCGAGAGTGTTCCAGACGATCTGGGAAATCGCATAGCGCTCGCTGTGCATGCGATGCGCTTCGACTTCGTGCACGCGCACCGGCTGGAACGTGCCGAAGCCGACATGCAGGGTGATTCTCAGCACCGGGGCGCCGCGCGCTTCGATCTCGGTGAGCGTGCGTTCATCGAAGTGCAGTCCGGCCGTCGGCGCGGCCACGGCGCCGGGAGTCGCGGCGTAAACGGTCTGGTAGCGCTCGGCGTCCTCGGCCTGCGCCGCATGCCGGATGTAGGGCGGCAGCGGAACCGCGCCGAAGCGCTCGAGCACTGTGTCGATCGGCGCGGAAAAGCGCACGCGGTACATCTCGCCCTCGCGCGCATGGACGCGCACCGCAATGTCGTCGACGTAGAGCTCGGCGCCAAGGGCGGGCGCATGGCTCGCGCGAATCAGCGCCGTCGCATCGTGCGTGCCAAGCACGCGCTCGACGAAAAGCTCGATCTTTCCCCCGCTCGCCTTGCGGCCGGCAAGGCGAGCTTTGATGACGCGCGTGTCGTTCAGGACCACCGCGTCCCCGGGCTCGACCAGCCGGGGGAGGTCGGTGAAGCGCAGGTCCTCGAGGGCGCCGGTGCGGGCGTGCAGACGCAGCAGGCGGCTCGCGCTGCGCTCGGCTGCAGGGTGTTGGGCGATCAGCTCGGTCGGCAGCTCGTAATCGAACTCGGAGACGAGCATTCGCGGAAAGTATACTTTCCACCCCGTCCCCGGCCGGAATGGCGGAACCGGTAGACGCAGCGGACTCAAAATCCGCCGCCCGCAAGGGCATGAGAGTTCGAGTCTCTCTTCCGGCACCAGCACAAGTTGTACGCGGAATAAGCGTATGCGCCTTTTGGCGTGGACATTGAAGGGGCTCCTTTCTAAACTGGTGCGGTAGGGAGAAAGGGTTGGCCCAAGTTGAAAAAGTCGATCGAGGACTTTCGGCGTCACGCCGACGGTTCATGGGAATGCGTTGTGCCGTCTACGCTGAACGGTCCCATGGGTCGCATTCAGGTAAATAAGGGACTGCGGGTCTGGCCCGGAATGCGTTTCATGGGTGTTGACCTTGCCAAGTGGCTCGAGGCAGAGGCCGACACAGACGGCGCTCGACCTGCCTGAGTAGGAAGCGTTCCGAGTGGTTCTCCGTGGTGGGAACGCTCGTTCAACGAAGAAACATCCGCAAGGCAGTACATCCGACGCTTCAATACGTGGAGATCGCACAGGAGCGGCATAGCGCTTGCACGGAGGGAATCTACCGGGCAGGGCTCCAGGCATAGTCGTCACCAACAACGGTATGCGGCCAGTTTGCAGTCCCCGCCCGGGTTCCTTCGCGGCGGGCCCACCAATGCGGAAAAAGTCACGTTCCCTCACAGGGCTTTGCTGGACAGGGTAGGGGGGCGGGCGTACCCTGCTCATAGAGAAATATTTCCGAAACCCGGGGGGGACATGGCCAAGGCGCAGGTGCGGTTGCTGCCTTCGGCGCGCAACACGGTGATGGTGGTCGACGACCAGTCGACCGGCCGCGCCATCCTGGAGCAGGTCGTGCGCAGCCTCGACGAGCGTGTAGTGGTGCAGGGCTTCGCGCGCCCCATCGATGCGGTGGTTTGGGCGACGCGCAATGTTTCCGATCTCGTGCTCGTCGACTACATGATGCCAGACATGGACGGCATCGAGCTCGTGAAGCGCCTGCGCTCGCTGCCCGGCTACGAGCATGTGCCGATCGTCATGGTCACGGTGCACGACGATCGCAAGGTGCGCTATGCGGCGCTCGACGCCGGCATCACCGATTTCCTTACCAAGCCGGTCGATGCCAGGGAATGCCTGGCTCGTTGCCGCAACCTGCTCACCTTGCGCCGCCAGCAGCTCGCGCTCGAGGACCGGCGCCGCCTCCTCGAGCACATGGTCGACGACGCGACGCGTGAGGTGAAGGAGCGCGAGAAGGAGACGCTGCTGCGCCTTGCGCGCGCCGGCGAGTTCCGCGACGAGGAGACCGGCAACCACCTGATCCGCATGTCGCGCTACTCGCGCCTCATCGCCAACACGCTTGGCCTGGAGCGCGACGAAGCCGAGACCATCGAGCTCGCCGCGCCGTTGCACGACATCGGCAAGATCGGCATCCCGGACCAGATTCTTCTCAAGCCCCACCGCCTGGAAGAGGCCGAGTGGCAGGTCATGCGCCGTCACCCGGTGATCGGTCACGAGATCCTCAAGGGCAGCGCGTCGAAGTACGTGCGCATGGGCGCGCTCATCGCGCTCGGCCACCACGAGAAATACGACGGCTCCGGGTACCCGAACGGGCTCGTCGGCGATCATGTGCCGCTCTGCGCGCGCATCGTCGCAGTGGCCGATGTGTACGACGCGCTCACCTCGGTGCGTCCCTACAAGCCGGCCTGGCCGAGCGAGCAGGCGTTCGAGTATCTGCATGTGCAGGCCGGCAGGCACTTCGACCCGCGCATGGTTGAAGCCTTCCTCGCGGCGCGCAAGGAAGTGCTGGAGATCCAGCACGAATGGCGCGATCCAACCGTGGAAGCGCTGCAGGACTGATGTCGAAAGGCTTCATCGCCGACCTGCGCGCGCGCCTCAAGGCGCGCCCCGACACCGAGCACGAGCAGGGCATCCTGCGCCTCGTCATCACGGCGCTCGGCGCGCTCTACCTCCTGCCCGACGCGCTCGCCCACAAGGAGACCTGGCCGCTGTACGTGATGCTTACGCATTTCGTGCTCGCGGTGGTGATCTTCGTGCGCATCGCGTATTCCACGGCGGTGTCGCCGTGGCGGCGCGTGTACGCGCAGTTCGCCGACGTGGCGGCAATCACCTGGTACCTCGCCTTCTTCGGCGAGGCCGGCGCGTTCCTCTTCCTCCTCTACATCTGGGTCACGCTCGGCTCGGGCTTCCGCTTCGGCGCGCGCTACCTGATCTCCGAGCTCGCGATGAGCGTGGTCGGCTTCGGTGTGGTGCTCTACGTCAACGATTTCTGGCGCCAGCACATGTCGCTCGGCATCGGCATGCTGATCGGCATGACGGCGGTGAGCCTGTACGTGCTCTCGCTCGTGCGGCGCATGTTCGACGCCCTGGCGCGCGCCGAGGCGGCAAACCTCGCCAAGCGCCGCTTCGTGTCCATGGTGAGCCACGAGCTGCGCACGCCGCTGAACGCCATCATCGGCATGGCGGATCTGCTGCGCGACACGAAGCTCAACCGCGAGCAGGCCGACATGCTGCAGACGTTGCGCGGCTCCTCGCGCGTGATGCTGGGCCTGATCGAGGACGTGCTCGACTTCTCGAAGATCGAGGCCGGCAAGGTGGTGCTGGAGAGAGCCGACTTCGATCTGCATGCCCTCGTGAACAGCACCTGCCGCATCGTGGCGGCGCAGGCCGCGGTGAAGGGCATCGACTTCGTCGTCTCGATCATGCCGGAGGTGCCGCCCGCGGTACGCGGCGACCCGCATCACTTGCGCCAGGTGCTCATCAACCTCGCCGGCAACGCCGTCAAGTTCACCGAGCGCGGCAGCGTCACGGTGCACGTGTCCGTGCAGGCCGAGAACGAAGCGAGCGTGCGGCTCAAGTTCTCGATCCGCGACACCGGCATCGGCATCGCGCCCGAAGCGCAGGCGAAGATTTTCGAAAGCTTCACCCAGGCCGACCAGTCGACCACGCGGCGCTTCGGCGGCAGCGGCCTCGGCACCACGATCGCGAAACAGCTCGTGCAGCTGATGGGCGGGCGCATCGGCCTTGAAAGCGCGCTCGGGCTCGGCAGCACGTTCTGGGCGGAGATCGATCTGGAGAAGCAGCCGGAGCAGGCCGGCGTGGCGCTCGGCGACCTGGCGCAGGCGCGCGTGCTGCTGGTCGGTTTCCCCGAGCCGGAGCGCGCGGCGTTACAGGACGCGCTCGCAAGCTGGGGCGCGCTGCCCACGGTCGCGCCGACGCTCGAGCAGGGTGTCGCGCGCCTCGTCGCGGACATCAGCCTCGCCAAGCCCTATCACAGCGCGCTGCTCTACGCCTCGGCGGAGGACCTCAAGCTTGCGCAGCGCTTCCGCGGCGCGGCGCCGAATCCGGCGCCACCGACCATCCTCGCCGTGCCGCGCGAGGCCGACGTGCGGCGTTTCGATGTTCTTTCGTCCGGCTTTGCCGCGGTGCTCGAGCTGCCGTTCGACAAGCGGCGCCTGTTCAACGTGCTGCACTCGGTGGCTGCGGGGGAAGACCGTCAGGAAGGCGTGGTGCGCCTGCAGGACTACGCGCGCCGCGGCCCCACGGCCAAGAAGCTGCGCGTGCTCGTCGCCGACGACAATCCCACGAACCGCGAGGTGCTCGGCAAAATCCTGGAACGCAGCGGCCACACCGTCGCGCTCGTGAACGACGGCGAGCAGGCGCTTGACGCGATCGAGCGCCACACCTACGACATCGTGCTCCTCGACCGCAACATGCCGGGCATGGGCGGCATGGAGGCGCTCGGCGCGCTTCGCCTCATGACGCGCGGCAGGGAGCGGCTGCCGGTCATCATGCTTTCCGCCGACGTCACCACCGAGGCGAAGCGCGAGGCGCTCGAGGCCGGCGCCGATGTCTTCCTGCCAAAGCCGATCGAAGCGATCCGATTGCTGGAAGAGCTGCAGCGCCTTGCCTCCGGCGCGGCGGCCGCGCGCGAAACGACCGCCGTAGCCGCCGTGCGCGCGGCGCCGGCCGCGGCGGAACCGGTCGTTAACGCCGAGACGCTCGCGCACCTCGAAGAGCTCGGCGCGTCGCTTGCGTTCGTAGAGCGGCTGATCCGCGTGTTCCTCGCCGACTCGGCCACGCTCCTCGAGCGCATCGAGAGGGCGCTCGCCGGCCGCGACTATCATGAGTTCCGCTCGCTCATGCACGCGATGAAAGGCTCGTCGGCGAGCATCGGCACTGACCGCCTGACGCGCACCTGTACCAGCGTGGGCGCGCTCTCCGATGCCGAGCTCAGGCTGCAGGCGCCGGGCCTGCTGCGCACGCTCACCGGCGAGCTCGCCGCGGCGCGCGCCGAGCTCGAGGGCTACCTTTCCGAGCGGCGCAAGTCGGTCGGCTAGGCGCGCTTCCGCGCACGGTATGATGGCGCGGGGGGAGGTCGTGGACAGACCACAGTTCTCGCAATCCGTCGAAGCCGAGCCGATCAGCGTGCCGGCGCTCGACGGCTATCGGCTCGGCGCGTACTTCTACGCCGCGCCGGCGCCACGCGCGCCCGCGCGCGTCGCGGTGGTTCACTGCGGGGTGGGCATCCGCGCCGTGCGTTACCGGCGCTTCGCGAGCTTTCTCGCGGCTTCAGGAATCCCGACGCTTCTCTACGACTATCGCGGCATCGGCGCCTCGCGGCCGCGTTCGCTGCGGGGCTTCCGCGCGGGCGTAGAAGACTGGGCGGAATACGACTGCGCCGGCGCCATCGCCTGGCTGCGCAGCCGCTATCCCGACGCCGAGATGGTTGCAATCGCGCATTCGTTCGGCGCGCTGCTCGTTGGGGGCGCGCCGAATTCCACCGAGCAGGACCGGCTCGTTCTCGTCGCCGGGCACACTGGCTATTACCGCGACTATCACCCGCGCTACCGGGTACCGATGACCGCGGTGTGGCACGCGCTCATGCCGGTGGTCACGCTCGCGCTCGGCTATTTCCC
>JAICPQ010000149.1 GCA_025929745.1 Burkholderiales bacterium
CCGGCAAGCCGGAAAGCGCGACGCGTCCGAGCAGCGTGTACGCGCTCCACATGAAGATGCAGAGCACGAGCAGCGCTTCGCCGAGACCGAGATCGAGCGTGGCGAGCAGCCAGAGGTTGCCGCGCGAAAGTACCCAGAGCGCGCCGAGGACGCAGAGCGCGATACCCGCGGCGCGTGTGCGACTCAGGCGCTCTTTGAGAAAAATCGCGGCGAAGAGCGCGGTGAACGCGGGATTCGTCGGCACGATGAGTGCCGCGCGGCTTGCTTCGACGAGCTGCAAGCCCGCGCTGAAGAGCACGTTGTAGACGCTGATGCCGAGGATGCCGAGTCCGATGATAAGGACGGTCTCGCGCGGCGATGGTCGCGGCATGCGACGCTCGCGCAGCCGAAGCAGCACGAGCAGGATGAGCGCGGCGCACGCGAAGCGCAGAAACACCGACGTGAGGAGGCCCATGCTCGAGAGCACGATGCTGATGGCGGGGAAGACGCCGCTCCAGAAGAGCGCCATCAGCACGAGCTTCGTGTAAAGCATCGGGGCGCCGCATGCTAGCATCGGAGCGATGAGGCACTTCGTCGCCGTCGCTCTCGCGCTCGCCCCGCTCACCGCGCCGGCTAACGAAATCGAGATCCAACGCTCGGTGATTCAGCGCGACCAGCAGTCGGCGGAGTTCGCCGCGCGCGTGCGCGGGGAAGACACCTCGCGGCTCGAGCGGCTGCATGCGCGCCAGCTCTCCGAGGTCTATCGGCCGCCGCTCAATCCGGATCCCGAAGTCGCGCGCCAGCTGCAGCCTTATCAGCGCCAGAAGATGGCGGACGAGCGTACGCTGGTGTTGCCACCGCCGACCGCGACGCTCAGAAAACCGCTCGAAAAGCCGCTACCGCTCCCAGGGGGGCCGCGCCCCGGGGTCGAGCTCGTACCGCCGCAGAGCCCCCCGAACTAGGCTCGCGTCGATCGCCGATAGCGCGGCGATCGCGATGTGGCGCGCATCGACTTCGAAAAAGGCGCGCAACGCCGCGCGCGTATCGCTCCGGCCGAAGCCGTCGGTGCCCAGCACCGTGTACGGGCTTTTTACGAATCCCCGAATCAAGTCCGGAACGGCGCGAACGTAGTCGCTCGCGGCGACCACCGGTCCGTCTGTTCGGTCGAGGCATGTCTCGACCCAGCTCTTAGCCTGTCCGCCAAGGCGGCGCGTGCGCTCGGCGGCCATGCCGTCGCGGCGCAGCTCGGTGAACGAGGTCACGCTCCAGACGCCCGCGGCGATGTTCCAGTCCTTTTGCAGGAGCTCGGCCGCCGCGAGCACTTCGCGCAGAATCGGACCGGAACCGAGGAGCTGCACCTGCGCGCCTTCGCGAATGCGGTACATGCCGCGCAAGATTCCCTCACGCGCGTCCTTCGGCATAGCGGGGTGAGGATAGTTTTCGTTTGCGACGGTGAGGTAATAGAACACGTCCTCCTGCGCTTCGAGCATGCGAAGCGCCCCGTCCTCAACGATCGCGCCGAGCTCGTAGGCGAAGCACGGGTCGTACGCCCGGCAATTCGGGAATGTCGCAGCGATGAGATGCGACGAGCCGTCCTGGTGTTGGAGCCCTTCGCCAGCGAGCGTGGTGCGGCCGGCCGTGCCGCCGACCAGAAAACCACGCGCACGCGAGTCGGCCGCGGCCCAGATGAGATCGCCGACGCGCTGGAAGCCGAAGATGGAGTAGTAGATGTAAAACGGAAGCATGGGCTTGCCGTGCGCCGAATACGAGGTCGCTGCGGCGAGCCACGAAGAAAGCGCGCCGGCCTCGGTGATCCCTTCCTCCAGGATCTGGCCGTCTTTCGCTTCGCGGTAATAAAGAAGCTCGTCGTGGTCTTCAGGCTCGTAGAGCTGGCCGACCGCGGAATAGATGCCGACCTGCCGGAACAGCGTCTGCATACCGAACGTGCGCGCCTCGTCCGCGACGATCGGCACGACGCGCGGTCCAAGCTTCTCGTCCTTGAGGAGCTGCGAAAGAAGCTGCACGAACGCCATCGTCGTGGACTGGTTGCGCTCGGTAGCGCCGAGCGACGGCACGGGCAGTTTCTCGCTCTTCGTCGTCCTGGTCGGAACAAAGCCACCCAGCGCCTGGCGGCGCTCGAGGAGGTATTTGATCTCGGGGCTCTGCGGCCCGGGGTGGTAAAAGCGAAGCTGCGCCACGTCCTCGTCGGAAAGCGGCAGCGCGAAGCGGTTGCGGAACTCGCGCAAGGCTTCGTCGTCGGGCTTCTTCTGCTGGTGGGTGCCCATCTTGCCCTGGCCCCAAAGACCCATGCCGTAGCCCTTCTTCGTCTTCGCTAGGATCACCGTGGGCTGGCCCTTGTGATGCGCGGCGGCGTGGTAGGCGGCGTAGATCTTCACCGGATCGTGCCCGCCGCGGCGCAGGCGATCGATGTCGTCGTCGCTCATGTCGGCGACGAGCGCGCGCAGCTCGGGGTACTTGTTGAAGAAGTGCTCGCGGTTGAAGCGGCCGTCGGTGGCGGCATAGGTCTGGAACTCGCCGTCGACGGTCTCGTGCAGCCGCTTCAACAGCACGCCGTCTTCGTCGCGCGCGAAGAGCGGATCCCAGTCCGAGCCCCACAGGAGCTTGATCACGTTCCAGCCGGCCCCGGCGAAGAGGCCCTCGAGCTCCTGCACAAACGAGCCGTTGCCGCGCACCGGGCCGTCCAGGCGCTGAAGGTTGCAGTTAACAACGAAGATCAGGTTATCGAGGCCTTCGCGAGTGGCGAGCGAAAGGCCGGCGAGCGATTCGGGCTCGTCCATCTCCCCATCGCCGACGAAGCTCCACACCTTCCGGCTCTGCGTCGTGGCGAGGTTCCGGTTTTCGAGGTAGCGCATGAAGCGCGCCTGATAGACCGCGTTGATCGGACCTAATCCCATTGAACCGGTGGGGAACTGCCAGAACTCGGGCATGAGATACGGATGGCAATAGGACGACAGGCCTTGGCCCCCGGTTTCCTGCCGGTAGTGAGCCAGCCGCTCTTCGCTCAGTCGCCCCTCGAGGTAAGCCCGCGCATACACGCCGGGCGCTGAATGGGGCTGGAAGTACACGAGGTCATGGGCTCGGAAGAAGTGGTTGAAACCGACCTCGAAGAGATCGGCCGCTGACGCGTAGCTCGCGATGTGACCGCCGAGCTCGGGATGCGCACGGTTAGCACGCACTACCATTGCGAGCGCGTTCCAGCGCACGATCGCAGAGATACGGCTCTCGAGCTCCAGGTTGCCGGGGAATTGCGGCTGGTGCGCAAGCGATACCGAGTTCTTGTAGGGCGTGTTCAGGACCGGCGGCAGCGGCACACGCCGCGCGCGCGCGTGATCGAGCAGCTTCCGAAGAAGGAAAGTCGCGCGCTCGCGACCCTCCGCGGCGACCAGGGCGTCGAAGGCTTCGAGCCACTCGCGGGTTTCGGCGGGATCGGCGTCGGGCGGGTTCACGCGCCAGAACGCGGAGGAAACGATGTCGGCGAGGTCGGTCATGCGGTCATGGTAATGGGCCGCCCGGGGGGTTGCTATCCCGGTGCTTCTACGGGAAAAACGGTGTTATGATCCGCGCCGCAGGATGCGTTTCAAGCAGCGAATCTGTGCCGTCCATTCACCCGCCGCCGCAATAGCAGGCTCGCGCAGGTCCGTAGTGGCAGTACGTTCCCACTTGATATCCCACCGCCCGGCTTCGTCGCGCCCGGATTCGTCGCGGCTTTCGTAGATAGAGGTAAGTAAATGGCAACCGGTACCGTTAAGTGGTTCAACGACTCCAAGGGCTTCGGCTTCATCACCCCGAGCGAAGGCGGCGAGGACCTGTTCGCGCATCACACCGCGATCCAGATGTCCGGCTTCAAGACCCTGAAAGAGGGCCAGAAGGTCGAGTTCGAAGTGAAGCGCGGCCCCAAGGGTCTGCAGGCGCACAACATCAAGCCCCTGTAAGAGCCGCAAGGCGCGAAATCAAAGCCCGCTTTCGGCGGGCTTTTTCATTTCAACGCAGCAAGCTCGCGGCTGAGATGCCGCACCATCCCGCTCATCCCGTGCGCCAGGTTCTGCAACAGCCGGATCTTGACCGCCGGGGCTTCCGAGTCGAGGCGGGTAAAGGCCTGGCGCGTAAGCACGCGGCACTCCACCGGGCCGAGGGCGGTCACGTTCGCCGAGCGCGGCGAGCGGTCAATGAAAGCGATATCGCCGAATGTCATGCCCGAGGTAAAGGAGTTGAGCCGAGTGACGCCATTCTGTGTCGGGACACTCACCATCGCTGAGCCGCGCGTAATCACGAAAAGTTCGTCCGAGCTCTGCCCGGCTGCCACGATCGTCTGCCCGCGTTGATAGCATCGGGTGGCGAGCAGCCGTTCGAGCAGGGCGAGCTGCTCGAGCTCAAAGCCGGCAAACAGCGCGCATTTTTCAAGCGGCGTTTGCGCTTCCCACGCCACATCCTGGAAGCACTCGGCAAGCAGCAGATTCTCACCGTACTCGAGCGCAAAGTCGTCATCGGTGAAGATCGCTTCACGATCGATCCCGGCGTCGATCAGGAGCTGCCACCACGTGCTCGACTCCGAGAAGATGAGCACCTTACGCAGGCCGAGCAGCTCCCTGCGGGTACCGGCAAGGAGACTTGTCGCGGCCGGATCGATCGCCTGCACCATCCTCAAATTGAGGATGAAGCAATTGGTGTCGCTCGCGAGCGCCATTATCTCGCGTACTACGGGCTCGACCGCGGCGAAGGCAAGCGGGCCCTGCAGGTGGTACAAGCGCAGTCGCTTGCCCGCTTTGCGCAGGTGCTCGGCGACGGCGGGCGGACGGCGCTGCTTGGATGCGACCTTCCGGCGCGTCGTAGCTAGACGCACTGCCGGCGCGCGCGGCTGGGCCGCGTCGAACAGATGCAGCCCGAGCTCTGCGGCGAGCGCGCGGCACACGGCGATGCCGCGAACGCTATTTCCCTGCGGGTCGAGACGAGGGGAAAAGACGCCGATGCCGAGCCTGCCTGGCTGGACGGCGAGAATCCCGCCGCCGACGCCGCTCTTCGCCGGCAAGCCCGTGCGGTACAGCCATTCGCCGGAGTAATCGTACATACCGCAAGTCGCCATCACCGACAAAACATTGTCCACGTATTCCTCGGCGAGCGCCCGAACGCCCGACACGGGGTTGACACCGCCGTTGGCGAGCGTCGCTCCCATGAGGGCCAAGTCGCGACACGTAACGCGAATCGAGCATTGCCGGAAGTAGGTCTCGAGCGTCGGCGACGGCTCGTTGCCGAGAATCGCGAAATTCCGCAGCATCCAGCCGATCGCCCGATTCCTATGACCCGTGGCACTCTCGGAGTTGTAGACGCGCTCGTCTATGTCGAGCGCGCGGCCTGCGTAGCGCGAGAACGCCCCGAGCACGCGTGCAATCTTCGCCTCCGCCGTGTCACCCTGGATCAGCCCGCAGGCGGCGATCGCACCAGCGTTGATCAGCGGGTTCAGCGGCGCACCAGTTTGGGGCCGTAGGCTGATCGCGTTGAACGCCTCGCCCGACGGCTCGACGCCGATCTTGGCGAGCACGGTGTCCTCGCCGTTCTCCTCGAGCACGAGCCCGTACGTGAGCGGCTTGGAGATCGACTGCAAGGTAAAGGGCTGCCGCGAGTCACCTACTTCGTAGACGAACCCGTCGCGAGTGGCGATGCAGATACCGAACCAGTCCGGGTCGGAGTGCGAGAGCTCGGGGATGTAGTCCGCGACCTTGCCGTCGGCCAAGCCGACGAAGCGAGCGCGCAGCGACTCAAGGTATTCCAGAATCGGCGAGGCAGGCACAGCGGATTTGTGATTGGAGTTCTTGTCCGTTTCGCAAGAACTGTGCCCGCGGAAGCCGACGATTACGCGGTTCCTTCGTCCCTTTGTTCCTACGGACAGCCCCCGGAGGGCCTCTCCGGCATGCAGTTCCCAAGAGAGCTCGGCGCGTTCGTTATCACCACCCCGACCGACGGTGGCTGCGCACATCCGCTTATTACCAACGCCGCAATTACGAACCTTAGGGTGTTCACAAAATTAATCGGGCTCTGACCCCGATTTCGCGAGTGGGTGCCGGTTGACGGATTCGAACCGCCGACCAACGGTTTACAAAACCGCTGCTCTACCACTGAGCTAAACCGGCTGAATCGGGATTATCCGACTACTTGATGCGGCGTAATGTCGGCTTGCCGCCGCCGGTGGGTTTCTTCGGGTCGGAAGGCGGCGCGGGAAGCGCGGTGGGTGGTCTTGCGGTGGTCGGGACGGCCTCGGACTCGCCCTTCGCCTGCACGCTCGGCTTGGCGCCCTCGGTGCCGAAGGTCATGCCGTGGCCGGTCTCGCGCGCATACAGGGCGTAGATGTTCGCGACCGGAAGCGAAATCTGGCGCGCCACGCCGCCGAAGCGGGCCGAGAACTCGATCAGGTCGTTGCCCATCTGCAGCTTGTGCACCGCGTTCGGGCTGATGTTGAGCGTGATCTCGCCGCCTTTCACGTATTCGGCCGGCACCTGAGTGCGCGAATCGACCTTCACCGCGATATGCGGCGTGTACCCGTTGTCCACGCACCACTCGAAGAGCGCGCGCAGTAGATAGGGCTTGGTCGAGATTTCGGCCATTACTTTCGCATCACCTTTTCGGACGGCGTGAGCGCTTCAATGAACGCTGGCCGCGAGAAGATGCGCTCCGCGTACTTCATGAGCGGCGCAGCGGTCTTACCGAGCTTGATGCCGTAGTGGTCGAGGCGCCAAAGGAGCGGCGCGATCGCCACGTCGAGCATGGTGAAGTCGTCGCCGAGCATGTGCTTCGTTTTTGTGAACACGGGCGCAAGCTCGATCAGGCGATCAGTGACGTGCTGGCGCGCGCGCTCGACCTGCTTTTCCTTCCCCGACTCGAGCGACTCGATCTGAGAGAAAAGCTCGACCTCCATGTTGAAGAGCATAAGGCGGGCACGCGCGCGCATGACCGGGTCAGCGGGCATGAGCTGCGGATGCGGAAAACGC
>JAICPQ010000171.1 GCA_025929745.1 Burkholderiales bacterium
CCAGGGCCGCGCAGGTTCGACTGGCATCGTCCGCACAGCGCCTCGTCGTTCACGTCGGCGCGGTAGTGCCAGCAGCGCTCGCACTTCGAGTTGGCGCTTGCGCTCACCCGCACTTCCAGCTCGTCGCTTTTCGCTAATCGCGCCGCGGAAGTGAGAAGCAGAAATTTGAGCTCGTCGCCCAAGCTGGCGAGAACTTCGTAGTTTTCGCCGTTCGCGCCAAAATGAACCTCGGCCTGCAGCGACGAACCCACCTTGCCGGCGGCGCGCAGGCTCTCGATCTCCTTGCGCACCGGGTCGCGGAGCTCGCGCAGCCTTCCCCACTTGGCGAGGAGCTCCGCGGCATCGACCGGCCGCGGCAGCTCGTGCCATGTGGTGAAGAAGACGCTCTCTTCTTTGGTGAACACTTTCCACAGCTCCTCGGCGGTGAACGAGAGGATCGGAGCCATCAGCCTCACCAGGCTGTGCGTGATGTGCCAGAGCGCGGTCTGCGCCGAGCGCCGCGGCTTCGAATCGGCGCCGCAGGTGTAGAGCCGATCCTTCAGCACGTCGAGATAGAAAGCGCCGAGGTCTTCGGAGCAGAACGCCTGGAGGCGCTGCGTAACCAGGTGGAACTGATAGCGCTGGTAGTCGGCAATCACCTGGTCTTGCATCGCCCCCGTCATGGCGATCGCGTAGCGGTCGATCTCGACCATTTCGCTCAAGCCGATGGCGTGCCGCTTCGCATCGAAGTCGGAAGTATTCGCGAGGAGAAAACGCAGCGTGTTGCGCACGCGCCGGTAGCTCTCCACCACGCGCTTGAGGATCTCGTTCGAAATGAAGAGCTCGCCGGAGTAATCGGCGCTCGCCACCCAGAGGCGCAGGATCTCGGCGCCGAGGCTGTTCGATACCTGCTGCGGCGCGACCACGTTGCCCTTGGACTTGGACATTTTCCGGCCTTCGCCGTCGACGACGAAGCCATGCGTGAGCAGCGCCTTGTACGGCGCAATGCCGTCGAGCATGCAAGACACGAGGAGCGACGAATGGAACCAGCCGCGATGCTGGTCGGAACCCTCGAGATACAAGTCGGCGGGGAAGCGCGTCTCGGAAGCATGCGAGGCGCGCATGACCGTGTAGTGCGTGGAGCCGGAGTCGAACCAGACGTCCAGCGTGTCGCGGCTCTTCTCGTAATCCGCCCCGGCATCGCCGCCGAAGCTCTGCCATGCCTCGATGCCGTCCTTCTCAACGCGCTTTGCAACGCTCTCCAGCAGCTCCGCAGTACGCGGATGCAGAGCGCCCGTCTCGCGGTGCAGGAAGAACGGCATTGGCACGCCCCACTGGCGCTGCCGGGAGAGCGTCCAGTCCGGGCGATTCGCGATCATGCCGTGCAGCCGCGCCTGTCCCCATGGCGGAAAAAACTCGGTGTTCTCAATTCCGCGCAGCGCGGTGGCGCGCAATGATTCGCCCTGCACCGCTTTGTCCATCGACGCGAACCACTGCGTCGTCGCGCGCAGGATGACCGGCGTCTTGTGCCGCCAGCAGTGCATGTAGCTGTGCGTGTGCTTCCAGTCAACGGCGAGCAGCGCGCCCTTTTCCTCGATCGCTTTGACGATCTTGGAATTCGCGTCCCAAATACTGAGGCCACCGAAGAGAGGGAGTGACGCCGCGAAGCGGCCGTCGGCCATTACGGGCGTGACAATTTCGTCGTCGCGCATGCCGTAGCGGCGGCAGGACTCGAAATCCTCCACGCCGTAGGCGGGCGCCGAATGAACGACGCCGGTGCCGGCATCCAGGGTCACGTACTCGCCGAGGTACACCGGCGCGTCGCGGTCATAGAAAGGGTGCCGGAACCGAACGTTTTCGAGCGTCCGCCCCTTGCACTGCCCGATGGTTGTGCCGGAGAGACCGTAGCGCTGCAGACATGCGTCTCTTAGTTCAGTTGCAAGGATGAGCAGTCCCCGCTCCGTGTCGATCAGGTCGTACGTGAGCTCAGGATGGACGTTCAGCGCCTGGTTTGCGGGCAGCGTCCAAGGCGTCGTCGTCCAGACTACGGCGTAACCGCGCTTGTCGACCTTCGCGCCGAAAGCGCGCGCGAGCTTTTCCGGTTCGAGTAAAGCGAAACCGACGTCGATGGCCGGATCCTTGCGGTCCTCGTACTCGATTTCCGCTTCGGCGAGCGCGGAGCCGCAGTCGAAGCACCAGTTGACCGGCTTGAGACCACGGTAAACGTAGCCCTTGTCGAGGAGCTTGCCGAGCACGCGGATCTCTTCGGCTTCGGTGCGCGGCGCCATCGTCAGGTAGGGGTTGTCCCAATCGCCGAGAACGCCGAGGCGCTGGAAGTCCTTCTTCTGGCGCTCGATCTGCTCGGTAGCGAAGGCGCGGCACAGCCGCAGCGTCTCGGCGGTCGGCAGGTTCTTGCCGTGCTTCTTTTCGATCTGCACCTCGATCGGCATGCCATGACAGTCCCATCCCGGAACGTACGGCGCGTCGAAGCCGGCGAGCGTCTTCGACTTCACGATAATGTCCTTAAGAATCTTGTTGACCGCCGTGCCGATGTGAATATCGCCGTTCGCGTACGGCGGGCCGTCGTGCAGCACGAAGCGCGGCCGTCCCTTTGCGATGGCGCGCAGTTTGCGGTAGACGCCCTTCTGGTCCCACTCCTTGACCCATTGCGGCTCGCGCTTGGCGAGATCGCCGCGCATGGGAAACGGCGTTTCGGGAAGGTTGAGCGTGTCTTTGTAATCAGCCATAGGTCAGGAGGTACTCGCGCGCTTGCCGCGCGTCGCGCGCAATAGCGTCGCGCAGCGCGGGCAGTCCGTCATACTTTTGCTCGTCGCGCAGCTTCTTCAAGAAGCGCACACGCAGATGCTCACCGTAGAGGTCCGCCCCGCCGTAGTCGAAAAGGTGCACCTCGAGGAGCGGGATGGGAACCGGATTCACGGTCGGCCGCTTGCCAACGCTCGCCACGCCAGGCCCGTAACGATCCACATCCACCACAAAAATCCCCGAGACGGGAGGCGCACGGCGCAGGACGATATTGGCGGTTGCGAATCCAAGTGCTCGGCCCAGCTTCGCGCCATGCGCGACGCGGCCGCTGATCGCGTAGGGATGGCCGAGCAGGCGCTCAGCTGAAGAGATGTCGCCCGCCTGCAACGCAGCGCGGACGGCCGAGCTCGAAACGCGCACGCCGTCGAACTGGACGTCGGGCATCGCTTCGACCGTGAACCCGCGATTCTGCAGTGTGGAAAAGTCTCCAGTGCGGCGCGCCCCGAAGCGAAAATCGCGTCCGACCAGAAGCCAGTGCACGCCGAGGCCGCGCACCAGCACCTCGTCGATGAAACGCTCGGCCGGAAGCGACGCGAAGCGCGCGTCGAAGCGGGCCACATGGACGCGCTGCATCCCGGCCTCCGCCATCAGCGCGAGCTTGTCGCGCAGCCGCGTGATGCGCGCAGGCGCCTGGTCGCGGGCGAAAAATTCTCTTGGATGCGGCTCAAAGGTGAGAACACTGGAGGTGAGCTTGGCTTCGCGCGCCTTCGCGATCACCCTCTCGATGAGCGCGCGATGGCCGCGGTGCACGCCGTCGAAGTTTCCGATCGTCAGCGCACACCGGCCCCGGGCGCGCTGCAAAGAGCCGTGCGTGACGACCATGGACTCGGTTAAAACACTGAATTATAGTGTGTTTGTGAAGAGCATCGCGGAGCAGATGAGCTTTTACGCGGCCTACCATCAGGACGGCCGCAACAAGGCCACGCACTTCATCGGCGTGCCGGCGATCATGCTTTCGCTGTTCATTCCGCTCGCTTGGCTGCGCATCGATGTTGCCGGCTTCACCCTGACCGCGGCCATGATCTTTGCCGCCGTTGTGCTCGTTTACTACTTCATCCTCGATGTTCCGCTCGCTTTGGCGATGCTGGCAGTCACTGGCATCCTCGTCTGGGTGGGTCACCAGCTTGCCGCGCTGTCGACCGGCTGGATATGGTTCGGCATTCTCTTCGTGGGCGGCTGGATCCTCCAGCTCGTCGGCCACGTCTTCGAAGGGCGCAAGCCTGCGCTGGCCGACAATTTTTTCCAGATCTTCGTCGCGCCGATCTTCCTGGCGGCCGAAGTCTTTTTTGCGCTTGGTTACAAACCGCGCCTGCACCGCGAGGTGCAGCGACGCGCCGAAGAAATGCGAAATCGGGCTCTGACCCCGATTTCAGTTGAGCCGCGCGCAGAGCGCGGATAGCTCCATCAGCTTCGAGCGCACTTCGTCGAGGTCCGGGGCGTCGGGTTCGCGCTCGGCGTAGTCGGTGAGGTCCTTGAATGCGGCGCGGTAGCACTCCAGGCGCTGGTACACGTAGCCGCGGTCGCGCAGTTCAGCGCTCGCGTCCGGCGTGACGAGTAGCATGCGGTTCAGAACGTCGAGCATGCGCTCGGGCTTGTTGGCTTTGCGGTAGATCCCCTTCAAATTGCGCAGCACCCGCGCGAGGATCTGGCGGTTGGTGGCGGGCTCGAGGAACTGGTCGAGCGGCAGCTCGGAAGCAGGCAGATCGTCCGCAACCCCGTCTGGAATGACACGCTTTACGCGGCTGCGCAGCTCGTCTTCGGACTGCGGCGCGCCGCCGGAGAAAGGGTCCAGCACTAGCATGCCGCCGTGCAGACGCACGCGCACGAGGAAGTGCCCGGGGAATGAGACGCCCTCGACCGGCAGGCCGATGCGCCGGCCGAGCTCCATGTAGAGGATCGACATCGTGATCGGCATGCCGGTACGGCGATCGATCACTTCATTGAGATAGCTGTTGCGCGGGTCGTAGTAATCCTCGGTGTTGCCCCAGTAGCCGAGCTCTTCGTACAGGAGCTGGTTGAGCGCCACGACGCGGTCTTCGCCGGCTGCCGTGGGCGCGAGGCGCGCGCGCAACCGCGTCGCCATCCGTTCGATTTCGCCGATGTAGCGCTCGACGTCGAGGTCGGGATAGGCGTCCTGCGCAATCAGCAGGCACGCTCGCGAGAGGTCGATGCGGGCGTCTTCCCGCGAAATGAGCTGGGCGAAAGGCTGGAGGGCGATGCCCACTATTCCGCCGCGCGGCGCGAAAAATGGCGGGGACGCAAGCCGAAGAGGCCGAGGCACACGCCATAAATCAGCGCACCCAGAACGACCAGTCCGAGCACGGCAGGCACCTTGAGCTGCCAGCCCGCTGCCAGCCACCAATCGGGCCGTCCCATGACGAGAAACAGCACGACCGCCATGACCGCCACGGAGACGACGACTTTAAGGATGAATGCCGGCCAGCCTGGCTGCGGAACGTAAATCCCCTCCCTGCGCAGAATGCGATACAGAAGAAACGCGTTCAGACATGCCCCCAGGCCGATGGCGAGCGCAAGGCCGGCGTGGCGCAGCGGACCGACAAAAGCCAGGTTCATCAGTTGCGTCGAAACGAGCGTCAGCACGCCTATCTTTACCGGAGTTACCACATTCTGTCTTGCGTAGAACCCGGGCGCGAGAATCTTCACAAGAATCATGCCTACGAGGCCGACGCTATAGGCGATCAGCGCTCGCTGGGTCATCAATGCGTCTTCGGTGCCGAAGCGGCCATATTGGAACAGCATCGTTATGAGTGGCAGGGCGAGCACCGCGAGCGCCACGGCGCTCGGGACAGCGAGGAGCACCGTAATGCGCAGGCCCCAGTCCAGAAGGCGGCTGTATTCGGCTGCATTCGCGGACGCGTGGTACTTCGACAGGCTGGGAAGCAGGATGGTACCGACGGCCACGCCCAGGACCCCCGCCGGAAGCTCCATCAGCCGGTCCGCGTAGTAGAGCCACGAGATGCTGCCGGTGATGAGAAAGGAAGCGAAGATCTGGTTCAGAACGAGCGAGATCTGGCTGACCGAAACGCCGAAAGCGGCCGGCAGCATCAAGGTGAGCACCCGGCGCAGCCCCGGATGCGACCAGTCGATGCGCCACCGCGGCAGAAGGCCGAGCTTGAGCAGGAAGGGGACCTGGAAGGCGAGCTGAAGCACGCCGCCGACGAAGACCGCCCAGGCGAGCGCGAGCACCGGCGGATCAAAGTACTCCGCGAAGAACACCGTGGCGACGATGAACGCCACGTTGAGCAGGGCCGGCGTGATCGCCGGGACGCCGAAGCGGTTCCACGTGTTCAGGATTCCCGCCGACAGCGACACGAGCGAGATGAACGCAATGTACGGGAAGGTGATGCGCAGCAGGGAGACGGTGAGCGCGAACGGCTTTTCGGGGTCGAGCGAGAAGCCCGGCG
>JAICPQ010000007.1 GCA_025929745.1 Burkholderiales bacterium
CGCCCTCCCGCAGGGAATCGACGAGCGCGGTGATCTTTTCGCGTGCCCATACCGAACCGAGGCCGGTCGCCGCGGCGTGCTCCTCGAGCGGTACGCGCGCTTCCCAGGCGCTGCCATCGCGTTGCCCACGCACGCGCAGTTCGCCGTCCAGCTTGTCGAGCCGCGCGACGAGCACCAGCGGTTCGCCGGCGTAAAGGTCGGGCAGACGCGCCGGCCATGCCTCGACTTGCACGCCCTCAGGCCAGTGCGCCTGCACATCCTTCAGGACCGGTGCTTCCAGCTTGGCGAAAAGCTCGCCCATTTTCGCACGCACTTCTTCGATGCGGCCGATATAAGTAAACGTGCCGCCGCCGAGTTGCGCCGCTTTGGTCATGAAATGGCTGTTGGGCGCCGAGCCAATTCCGACAGTGAATAGCCGCGAGTCGCCGAGGCGCTCGCGGATCAAACGAAAGAGCCCTTCTTCGTTTCCCACGGCGCCGTCGGTGAGGAAAACCACCTGTCGCACGCGGCTCGAGCGCTCGGCGCCGTCGAGCGCGAGGCGGAGCGCGGCAGCCATCTCGGTGCCGCCACGCGCTTCGAGCGCGCGCACCCATCGCACCGCCGCGCGCAAGTTATCGGGCCCGGCGTCGCGCGCGCCATTGAAAAGAGCGCGCGCTCCGGAGTTGAACTCGATCACTTCGAAGCGATCCTGCGGCCCGAGGCGCCCCAAGGCGAGCTCGAGCGCCTCCTTCGCTTGGCGGATGGAGGCGCCCGCCATGGAGCCCGAGGTGTCGAGCACGAAGACCACTTCCCGCGGCAGGCGTGGAGCGCGCGCCGCTTCGGGCGGCAGGAGCATGAGGAGCGCGTAATGGTCGGCGCCGACGCGTTCCGTGAACCACGCGGCCTGGGGCAGCGCGCTCTGGCGCGGCACCCAAGTCAGCTCGAAATCACGGTTGCCCGGGGTCGCAGCGTCGGCGAGCATGATCTCGCGTCGCGAGTCGTCGCGCTCTTTCACATCGATCGGGTGGTACGCGCTCTCGACGGTTGCGAGCGGCACACCCGCATCCAGCGTCACGCGGATCGACACAGGGTTGGTGCGCTCGCCCTCGGTGCCCGGCCGCATCACTGGCGGCGTGATGCGATGCGCGTCCGCGACGACCGGCACAGCCGCGGTGGGGATGTAGCGCGGACCGACCACCATCGGAAAGCGCAGCGAGAAGCGTCCGTTGTCGTACCGAAGCACCTGCTGGTATTCGAGCTCCACGACGACCGTCTCTCCTGGTGCGATGTTGGCCACGTTCGTCGAAAAAATATTCGGCCTCGCCTGATCGAGGAGTGCGGCGCGCTGACCGGCGGCGCGCGCTTGCGCGTAGGCCTGCTTGGCAAGCTCGCGCTCGCGGATCTCGCCCTCGACGACGCGAGTGCCAATGCGAAGGACGAGCCGGTCGACCGCGCCGCTCTCAGGCAGCGGGAAAACGTAGACCCCCTCGTACCAGGCGTCGTGCGGATTGCGGAACGTCTGCACGACGCGCGCTCTGGCGATCGGCCCCGATACGCGGAACGCCACATCTGTGGCTAGGAGCGGCGCAGCGACTGGATCGCCGCCGCGCGAGCGCAGGAAGAAGCCCGCCTCCTTGGTGCGCGCCGGTTCGGCATAGGCCGGCGCCGCCAGCAGCATGGTTAACCCCGCGAGGATGATTGCCACCGTAACGCCGAGCGCGGAGGCGAGGGTAAGCAGGGCGATGAGCGGTAACGCTGCTTTAGGATGATGTTCAGTTGTTTGCATAGCCACCTCGGGTTCGTTTTGTGCATTCCACGATCCGAACGCGATGCACGCACGGCTTGACGGCGGCAAAGCAGCGAAGAATTCTGGCAAAGCAAAGGCAACCGCCGGAGCCGGCGGCGCGTTCGGCTATATTGGGCACCATGCCGCGTCGTATCGCCATCGTCGAGGACGAGCCCGCCATCCGCGCCAACTACGCCGAAGCGCTGCGCAAGCATGGCTTCGAGGTCGCAGCGTACGGCGCGCGCGCCGAAGCGCTCACCGCCATGAAAACGCGGCTGCCCGATCTCGCACTGATCGATATCGGCCTGGGGGCCGACGTGGACGGCGGCTTCGCGCTGTGCCGCGAGCTGCGCGCGCTTTCGGCCGGTTTGCCGATCATCTTCCTCACGGCGCGCGACAGCGACTTCGACACCGTCGCGGGCCTGCGTCTTGGCGCCGACGACTACCTCACCAAGGACGTGAGCCTGCCGCATCTTCTCGCGCGCATCGCGGCGCTTTTTCGTCGCGCCGAGCTTTCCGCCGACGCGGCGCAGGTGCCCGAGCGCCTCGAGCGCGGCGCGCTCGCGATCGACCTGAAGCGCTTCAGCGTCCAGTGGCGCGGTATCCCGGTGCCGCTCACCCTCACGGAATTCTGGATGGTGCACGCGCTCGCCAAGTATCCCGAGCACGTGAAGAATCGCGATCAGCTGATGCGCGACGCGAACCTGGTCGTCGACGACGGCACCATCACTTCGCACATCAAGCGCATCCGCAGAAAGTTCCTTGCCGTCGACCCCGACTTCGACGCGATCGATACCGTCTACGGCATGGGCTATCGCTGGAAGGCATGAAGCGCCTGCGATTCAGCCTCCGGGTGAAGCTCGCCCTGATGCTTCTCGCGCTCGCTGCGCTACCGCTGGCGGGAGTGCTCTATGTAAACGAGGTCGAGCGCTTTCTGCTCGAGGAGCAGGAGAACGCGCTGCTCGCCGTGGCGCGCGCGGTTGCCACCGCCCTGCACGAACGCCCGCAGCTGCTGGCCAGCGCTTCCGGCCGGGACGACGAGGTGGACGCCATTCTGCGAGGCCTCGAGCGCGCCTCCTCGCGCATCTGGGTCGTCGACGCGCGCTACCAAGTGATCGCCGCCGCTGGCAGCCTGCGCCGCGCGACCGAGGTTGCCTCCGAGGCGCCCTGGTGGCAACCCCTGATCGGCTGGCTGATCCCGCGCCCCACCGAGGATTTCGCCGAAGGCCAGCCGGAGGACTTGCTGGCAACCGGCTTCGATGTGGCGGCGGCGCTGCAGGGCACGCCGGCGACGCGCACGCGCCACACGCGCGACGCGCGCGCGGTGGTGATGTCGGCCGCGCATCCGATCTGGACCGGCGACCAGGTCACCGGTGCCGTGGTCACCGAGGAGACGACGAACTCGGTGATGTCAGTCAAGAGCGCCGCGCTCGAGCGGCTTCTCCTCTTCACGCTCGCCGCGTTTGGCGGCGCCGCGGTGCTGCTCATGGCTTTCGCGACGCGGCTTTCGATGCGCATCCGCCGGCTGCGCGACGAGGCCGAGTCGGCGATCGATGCGCGCGGCCGCATCACGCGGCTTGCCGCGGGGTCGAACGCGCGCGACGAGATCGGCGATCTTTCGCGCAGTTTTTCCGCGGTGCTCGAGCGGCTCGCCGAGCACCATGCCTATCTCGAGTCGATGGCGGGCCGGCTTTCCCACGAGCTGCGCACGCCGCTCGCCGTGGTGCGCTCATCGCTCGAAAACCTGAAGCTCTCGAGCGAGGATGCGCCGCGCTACATCGAGCGCGCCGAGCAGGGCCTCGCGCGGCTGGGGCGCATTATCGAGCGCATGACCGAGGCCTCCCGCCTGGAGCAGAGCCTGGAGAGCGTCGAGCGCAGCCGCTACGACCTCGCCGCCGTGGTGCGCGGCTGCGTCGAAGGCTACCGCGCCGCCTACCCGCGCGCCTCATTCACCCTCGAGTTGCCGCCGCGCCGCGTCGAGGTCGAGGGCGCCCCGGATCTCGCCGCACAGCTCCTCGACAAGCTGGTGGAGAACGCGGTGGACTTCTCGCGCGCCGGCGAGCCGGTGCGCGTCGCGCTCGACGACGCCGACGGCGCCGCCGCGCTCACCGTGTCGAACAAGGGGCCGCTCCTCCCGGAGAAGATGCGCACGCGGCTTTTCGAATCGATGATCTCGGTACGGGAATCGCCCGGCGCGGGTACGCCGCATCTCGGCCTCGGCCTTTACGTGGCGCGGCTCATCGCCCAGTTCCATGGCGGCAGCATCGCCGCGGCGAATCTGGCGAGCGGCGACGGCGTTGCGCTCGGCGTGCGCATTCCGCTGGCATGGAGGTAATTCAGGATCTGGTCGTGATCGGCGGCGGCGTGAACGGCGCCGGTATCGCGCGCGATGCTGCCGGCCGCGGCCTGTCGGTCACGCTGGTCGAAAAGGGCGATCTCGCCGGGGCAACATCGTCCGCGTCGTCGAAGCTGATCCACGGCGGCCTGCGCTACCTTGAGCACTTTGAGTTTCGTCTGGTCGCCGAGGCGCTCGCCGAGCGCGAGACCCTGCTGCGCGTGGCGGGCCACCTCACCTGGCCGATGCGTTTCGTGGTGCCACACGTCCCGGAACTGCGGCCGCGCTGGATGATCCGCACCGGCCTTTTCCTCTATGACCACCTCGCGCGCCGCTCGCTCCTGCCCGGTTCGCAAGCCGTGCGCCTGGATCGCGCGCCCTACGGTGCGGGCCTGCGGCCCGAGCTCAAGCACGGCTTTCTGTATTCGGACTGCGGCGTCGACGATTCCAGGCTCGTGATCGCTAACGCGCTCGACGCGGCGGCGCGCGGCGCGCGCATCCTCGTGCACACGGAGTGCCGGCGAGCGCAGCGCGACGGGGCGCTGTGGCGCGTCGAGCTCTCGAACGGAGAAACCGTGCGTGCGCGCTCGCTCGTCAATGCCGCCGGCCCATGGGTGAAGGAGGTGCTTCATGACCGCCTCGGTCACGCGACGCGCGATGCCGTGCGCCTAGTGAAGGGCAGCCACGTCGTCTTTCCGCGCTTGTACGAAGGCGAGCACGCGTTCATCCTGCAGAACGACGACCGCCGCGTCATCTTCATGATCCCATTCGAGGAGCGCTTCACCCTGGTCGGCACGACCGACGTCGACTACGAGGGCGATCCCGCCGCACCGCAGGCCGATGGCGCGGAAACCGATTACCTCTGTGGCGCGCTGCGCCGTTACCTCGTGCACGCGCCCCAAGCGTCCGACGTCGTGTGGCACTACAGCGGCGTGCGGCCGCTGCATGACGACGGCTCGGCCGATCCGTCCGCGATTACGCGCGACTACACTCTGCGCGCGGACGATGTGGCGGGCGCGGCGCCGGTACTCTCGGTGTTCGGCGGCAAGATCACGACCTATCGACGCCTTGCCGAGCACGCCATGGAGAAGCTCGCGCCGTATTTTCCCGCTCTCAAGCCGGCGTGGACGGGGCGCGAGCCCCTGCCCGGCAGCGATTTCGCCGACCGCGAGCGCGCCCGGCAAGAAGTGTTCGGCCGCTACGCGGCAGTCGCACCCGAGGTGCTGCGCGGTGTATTCCGTCGCCATGGGACGCGGGCGGGCGAGGTGCTCGGCGACGGCGATTGCGGCGAACACTTCGGCGCCGGCCTGACCGAGCGCGAGCTCGTCTATTTCACCGAGCGCGAGTGGGCGCGCAGCGCCGAGGACGTGCTTTGGCGACGCACCAAGTGCGGCTTGCACATGACCGAGGCGCAGTGCCGCCGTGTCGCCCAGGTGCTCGGGCGATGAGGCCGCTCGCTGAGCTGGATGCGCGCGGCGTGCGCGCGGTCCTCGTGGACATCGACGACACGCTCACCACTGAGGGCAGGCTCACTGCTGACGCGTATGGAGCTCTGGAGCGGCTGCAGGGCGCGGGCGTGCGCGTGGTTCCCGTGACTGGTCGGCCGGCGGGCTGGTGCGATCACATCGCACGCATGTGGCCGGTCGACGGGGTGGTCGGGGAGAACGGCGCCTTTTACTTCTGCTACAGCGGCAAGCGCGTGCACAAACGCTTCCATGACGACGCGCAGACGCGCGCAGCAAAGCGCGCGCGGCTTGACGCCATCGCAGCGCGCATCCTGGCCGCCGTTCCCGGAAGCGCACTGGCGTCGGATCAGGCTTACCGCGAGACCGATCTCGCCATCGACTATTGCGAGGACGTCGCGCCGCTTCCGCTTTCCGACGCCGAGCGCATCGCCGAGCTGATGCGCGAGGCCGGTCTCACCGCCAAGGTGAGCTCGATCCACGTGAACGGCTGGTTCGGCGATTACGACAAGCTCACGATGACGCGCCGGCTCTTCGCCGAGCGTTTCGCTCTCGACCTGGATGGCGCGAATCGCGAGACGGTTTTCGTGGGCGATTCACCGAACGACGCGCCGATGTTCGCCTTCTTCGCCAACTCGGTGGGCGTCGCCAACGTGCGTCGCTTCGAATCGGTGCTGGCCGTGGGCCCGAAGTACCTGACGCGCGCACCTTGCGGCGCCGGCTTCGCCGAGCTCGCCGAGCACATTCTGCGCGGTCGCTGAGGCGCGACGCCGGTCACCGGCGTGCGACAACGTAAGCGTGGCGGACCATGCCCCGGCTCATTCGGTATCACGAATCGCAAGACTATAGTCGGCGTCGATACCACCATGCGTATGCTCGCGATTCTGGGCCTCTTCGCCGTCGGCGCGGCGGTACCCGCGCAGTCCGCGGATTTCGACAGCCTCGATCGCAACGGTGACGGTTATCTCAGCCGCGTCGAAATCGCCGTGGTTCCGGATATCGCGCGGCGCTTCGCCGTGTTTGATACCGACAAGGATCGCCGGCTCTCGCGCGAAGAGTACGCCGCCGCGCGCGACGAGAACGAAAGGCGCGCAGTGCAGGACGCGGCGACGACCGCGCGCGTCAGGGAAGCGCTCAACGCAGCGCGCGGAATTCCAACCACCGCGATTTCTATCGAGACGTTCGAAGGCGAAGTGCAGCTCACCGGTTTCGTACCCGCCCCGGATCTCGCTTCGCGCGCCGGCCGCATCACTGCCGGCGTGAGCGGCGTGCGCATGGTTCACAACAATCTCGTCGTGCGCCAGAGATAGTGCAGTAAACTCGGCCCCCTATGCCGGGGCCGCTCGCAGGAATCCGCGTACTCGACCTCACGCGCGTGCTCGCCGGCCCTTGGGCGGCGCAAAACCTCGCCGATCTCGGCGCCGAGGTGATCAAGGTGGAGCGTCCGAATAAAGGCGACGATTCGCGCGCCTTCGGCCCGCCGTGGCTCAAGGACGCAGCCGGAGGCGATACGACGGACTCGGCGTACTTCGCGTGCGCCAACCGCGCGAAGAAGTCGATCACCGTCGATCTCGCCAATCCCAAGGGCCAGGCGATCATTCGCGAGCTGGCCGCGAGGTGCGATGTGCTGCTCGAGAACTTCAAGTTTGGCGATCTCGACCGCTACGGCCTGGGCTACGCGCAGCTGAAGACGGTGAACCCGGCGCTCATCTACTGCTCGCTCACCGGCTTCGGCCACAGCGGACCGTGGCGCGAGCGTCCGGGCTACGATTTCATGGTCCAGGGCATGGGCGGGCTGATGAGCATCACGGGCGAGCGCGACGACCGTCCCGGCGGCGGTCCGCAGAAAGCCGGCATTCCGATCGCCGACCTCATCACCGGCATGTACGCGAGCGTGGCCGTGTGCGCGGCGCTCGCGCACCGGGCGAAAAGCGGCAAGGGCCAGCACCTGGACCTCGCGCTTTTCGATTCGCTCGTCGCCGTGCTCGCGAACCAAGGCGCGAACTACCTGGCCACCGGCGAGCCGCCGGGACGGCTCGGCAACGATCACCCGAACATCGCGCCGTATCAGGTGTTCCGCACGAAGGACGGCAGCCTGATTCTCGCTTGCGGCAACGACAATCTGTTCCGCAAGTTCTGCGAGGTGGCCGGCTGCAAGTCGCTTCCCGACGATGCGCGCTTTGCGACCAACGGCAAGCGCGTCGCCAACCGGGTCGAACTGACACGCATCCTTTCCGACATCTTCCTCAAGAAAACCACGCGCGAGTGGATCGAGGCGCTCGAAGCCGCCGGTGTGCCGAGCGGACCGATCAACGATCTGAAGCAGGTCTTCGAGGAGCCGCAAGCCGTGGCGCGCGGCCTGCGCATGCAGATTGGCAACGTCTCGCTAGTGCGCAGTCCGATGCGCTTTTCCGAAACGCCGATCGAGCACCAGGCGCCGCCGCCGCTTCTTGGCGAGCACACCGATGAAGTGCTGCGCGGACTGCTGGGAAAAAGCGAAGGCGAGGTGGCTCGCCTCCGCTCCGAGGGCATCGTCTAGTTGTCGACTTTGATGTTGGCTTCTTTGATGACCTTGCCCCACTTCGCGATCTCGGCCTTGACCAGCTTCTCCATTTCCGCCGGCGGCATGCCGCCCGCGTCGGCGCCCTGCTCCGCCCAGATCCGCTTGAGATCGGGCTGCTCCATCGCCTTGACGATCTCCTTGTACATGCGCTCCTTGATGGCGGCGGGTGTGCCCTTGATCGCCCATACGCCGTACCACGTGCGGACTTCGTAGCCGGGAACGCCGGCTTCTTGCACCGTCGGCACGTTCGGCAGCACGGGGTTGCGCTGGTTGCTGGTGATCGCGAGCGGAATCAGCTTGCCGGCCTTGATCTGGTTCGCGGACGTACCCATGCCGTCAAACGCCAGATCGACCTGCCCGGCGAGCAGATCGACCATCAACGGGCCCGCGCCCTTGTAGGGTACGTGCACCATGCGCGTGCCCGTCGTCAGCTTGAAAAGCTCCACCGAAAGATGGTGCGTCGTGCCGCTTCCAGCCGAGCCGTAGTTCAGCTTGTCTGGGTTCGCTTTCGCAAAGTCGATGAGATCCTTCAGCGTCTTCAGCTTGTCCTTGTGCTTGGGGTGCACCACCACCACGTTCGGCACGAAAGCCGCGACTGTGATCGGCTCGAAGTCCTTCTCCAGGCTGTACGGCAGCTTGTTGTACAGGCTCTCGGCAATCGTGTGGTGCACCGCGCCGAAGAACCAGTTGTAGCCATCGGGCGCGCGCTTGGCCGCGTTCGCCGCGCCCACGGTGCCGCCGGCACCGCCCTGGTTCTCGATCAGCGCCTGCTCGCCGAGCTGCTGCGACAGCTTCGCTGCGATCGGCCGCGCGAACGTATCCGTGCCGCCGCCAGCGGGGAAGGGGTTCAAGAAGATCATGGCCTTGGTGGGCCAGTTCTGCGCCTGCGCCGCGGCGGCGGCCAAGGCGAGCGCTGCGCCGGTCATCCATTTCAACGTCTGATTCATCATGGGCATCCTCCTAGTAAGAAACATCTCAAGCAGCGATCGCGGCGCCGGAACGGACCAGCGCCTCGATCTCCTCCTTCGAAAATCCGAACTCGGCGAGCACTTCGCGCGTGTGCTGCCCCATGAGCGGGGCAGGGCGTGTCACTTTTCCCGGTGTGCGCGAAAGCTTGACCGGCAGTCCGAGCGCACGCGTGCGGCCGGCACGCGGATGCTCGAGTTCAACCACCATTTCACGCGCCCTGGTTTGCGGATCGGACGCCATGTCGGCGATGGAATTGATCGGCCCGCACGGCACACCGGCGTCGTCGAGCGCCGCGAGCAGCTCGCGCACGCGCCGCTTCTTGATATGGGGCTCGAGCGCCGCAGTGAGCGCGGGCAGGTTTTTCATGCGCTCGGCGTTGCTCGCAAAGCGAGCGTCCTTGAGGAGCTCCGGCGCTTTAAGCACCCCGATGAGGCGTTCCCAGTTCGCCTGATTCGCGCCGCCGATCGTGAGCCAGCCATCGGCCGCCCGGAACGCCTGATAAGGCGCCGACAGGATGTGCGCCGACCCGGTCGGTCCCGGAGACTCGCCGGTCGCGAAGTAGATTGCCGCCTGCCAGTACATCTGCTGGATACCCGCCTCGAAGAGCGAGGTATCGACGAGCTGACCTTCGCCGGTCTTCAGCCGATGCACATACGCGGAAACCACGCCGAGCGCCCCGAGCAGCCCGGCATTGATGTCGCACACCGGCCCGCCCGACTTGACCGGCGCGCGGCCCGGCTCGCCCGTCACCGCCATGAGACCCGAGGCGCCTTGCGCGATGAGATCGAAGCCGCCTTTGTCGGCGTAAGGCCCGGTGCGGCCGTAGCCCGAGATGGAGCAATAGATGATGCCGGGATTCACGCGCCGCAGGTCCTCGTAGCCGACGCCCAGCTTCTCCATCGTTCCCTTGCGGTAGTTCTCGGTCACGACGTCGGCCTCGGCCGCCATGCGCTTCAGCGCGTCCTGCGCCGCCGGCAGCTTGAGGTTGAGGGCGATGCCGCGTTTATTGCGGTTCATCGCCATGAAAGATGCGGATTCACCGTTCACCTCGGGGCGGTCCATGCGGCGCGTGTCGTCGCCGCCGGGCACACGTTCGACTTTGATCACGTCGGCGCCGAGGTCGGCGAGCATCATGCCGCAGGTCGGGCCCGCCATGATCTGGGCAAGCTCGAGCACCTTCACCCCGGCCAGGGGACCGGCCATCCGCGCTATGCGACTTTACGAGCCGGCGCTTGCGCGCAGCTCGCGAGGTAATCCATCGCCGCTTGTACGCCCTCCTTCTTGGCGGGTACTCCGGCGAGGCCGAGACCCATCTCGACGCCGGTGAGCGTGCCCATCAGCGTGAGATCGTTGAAGTCCCCAAGATGGCCGATGCGGAACACCTTGCCGCTCATCTTGGTGAGGCCGGTGCCGAGCGACATGTCGAAGGCTTCGAGGATGATCTTGCGCAGGCGATCGGCGTCGTGCCCCGCGGGCATGAGCACCGCCGTCAGGGAAGCCGAGTATTCGCGCGGGTCGAGAGCGAAAATCTCCAGGCCCCATGCGCGCACGGCGCGGCGCGTCGCTTCGGCGTGGCGCTGGTGGCGCGCGAACACGGCGTCGAGCCCTTCTTCCTCGAGAAGCATTTGCAATGCTTCACGCAGGCCGTAAAGCAGATTGGTCGCCGGCGTGTACGGGAAGTAGCCGGTCTTGCCGTTCGCGATCATCTCGTCCCATGCGAAGTAGCTCTTCGGCAGCTTGGCCGTTTTCGCGGCCGCGAGCGCCTTCGGCGAGACGCAATTGAACGAAAGGCCGGGCGGCAGCATGAGCCCCTTCTGCGACCCGGCGACGGTGACGTCCACCCCCCACTCGTCGTGGCGATAATCGATGGAAGCGAGCGACGAGATCGTGTCGACCATGAAGAGCGCCGGATGCTCTGCGGCGTCGATGGCCTTCCTGACCTCGCCGATGCGCGAGGCGACGCCGGTCGATGTTTCGTTGTGCACCGCGCATACCGCTTTGATGCGCTTCCCCGTATCGGCGCGAAGTTTCCTTTCGATCGCCTCGGGATCGGCGCCGCGGCGCCAATCGCCAGCGATGAAATCCACCTCGAGTCCAAGCTTCGCTGCCATCTTCTGCCAGAGCGTCGCAAAGTGTCCCGTCTCGTACATGAGCACGCGATCGCCGGGCGAGAGCGTGTTGACGAGCGCCGCTTCCCAGGCGCCGGTGCCCGAAGCCGGATAGATGACGACCTCGCTTTTCGTGCTCTTGAAGACGCGCTTCATTCCGGCGAGCACTTCCTTGCCGAGCGTCGCGAATTCGGGCCCGCGATGGTCCATCGTCGGGAAATCGATTGCCCGCAGCACACGATCGGGAACGTTCGTCGGTCCCGGGATCTGCAGGAAGTGCCGGCCGGCCTTGCGGGTCATTGGGTTATTCTAACCACGGCTCCCATGAACGCTCCCTTGACGCCGGTCAGGTTTGCCCCTTCCGGCGCTTCTTCGCTCGCCGAGCGTCTGCGCAAGGAGGTGGACGGCGAGGTGATGTTCGACGCCGCGAGCCGCGGCCGCTATTCGACCGACGCCTCGATCTACCAGGTCGAGCCCCTCGGCATCGTTGTGCCGCGCAGCGAAGAGGCCGCGCGCGCGGCTATCTCGATTGCCGCGGAGCAGGGCGTGCCGATCCTGCCGCGCGGCGCCGGGAGCTCGCAATGCGGCCAGGCGGTAGGCGCCGCGCTCGTCATCGACCACACGAAGTATCTGAACAACATCGTCGAAATCGGCGAGTCGCACGCCGTGGTGCAGCCGGGCGTGGTGCTCGACCAGCTGAACGCCGCGCTGCGCAAGCACGGCAAGTGGTTTCCCGTGGATGTGTCGACAAGCGCCCAGGCCACGCTCGGCGGCATGGCCGGCAACAATTCGTGCGGCTCGCGCTCGATCGAGTACGGAAACATGGTGCACAACGTCCTCGCTATCGATGCCTTCACCGCGACGGGCAAGCGCTGGCGCTTCGGGCCGATGCATGAGGCGAGCGGCGAGTACGGCGATTTCGTGCGCAGGTTGAAAGCGCTCTACGAGCGCGAAAAGGCCGAGATCGAAGCGCGCTTCCCCAAGGTTCTGCGCAAAGTCGCCGGGTACAACCTCGACCATCTCGGTCCGCCGCACGCCAACGCGGCGCACCTTCTCGTCGGCTCGGAAGGCACGCTCGCCTATTCCGAGCAGATCCATCTCAAGCTCGCGCCACTGCCTGCGACGCGCTCGCTCGGCGTATGCCACTTCCCCAAGTTCTACACGGCGATGGAGTCGACGCAGCACATCGTGAAGCTCGCCCCGACCGCGGTGGAGCTCGTCGACCGCACGATGATCGCCCTCGCGCGCGACATCCCCGCCTTCGAGAAAACGGTGAACGCCTTCATTCGCGGCGATCCGGACGCGATCCTGCTGGTGGAATTCGCCGACGAGCGCGTCGGGCGATTGCAGGACCTGGTACAGCTCATGGCCGACCGCGGCCTTCCGGGCAGCGTGGTGGAGATCACCGACGCAAGCCTTCAGCGCGCGGTTTGGGAGGTGAGGAAGGCCGGGCTCAACATCATGATGTCGATGAAAGGCGACGGTAAGCCCGTCTCCTTCATCGAGGATTGCGCGGTGCCGCTCGAGCACCTGGCCGAATACACCGATCGGCTGACGCGCGTGTTCGAGAAACATGGCACGCGCGGCACCTGGTATGCGCACGCTTCCGTAGGCACGCTGCACGTGCGTCCCGTGCTCGACATGCGCCGGGAAGGCGCGAAGCAAATGCGCGCGATCGCCGAAGAAGCCTGCGCCATGGTTAAGGAGTACAAGGGCGCGTACTCCGGCGAGCACGGCGACGGACTGGTGCGCTCTGAATGGATCGCGCCCTTCTTCGGCCCGCGGCTCGCCGCGGCGCTCGGCGAGATCAAGTCCTGGCTCGATCCGCACGGCCTCATGAATCCGGGAAAGATCGTCAACCCGCCGCGCATGGACGATAAGACGCTTTTCCGTTACCGCCCGGGATATCAGACCGCTTCGCTTCAAACCCATTTGAATTGGAGCGAGTGGGGCGGCTTCGACAAGGCGGTGGAGATGTGCAACAACAACGGCCACTGCCGCAAGTTCGACGCCGGCACGATGTGCCCGTCGTATCGCGCGACGATGGACGAGCAGCACCTCACGCGCGGCCGCGCCAACACGCTGCGCCTCGCGCTCTCAAACCAGGTGCCGCTCGATACGGTCAAGGACGCGCTCGATCTCTGCGTCTCCTGCAAAGGGTGCAAGCGCGAATGCCCGACCGGCGTCGATATGGCGCGCATGAAGATTGAATACCTCGCGCACTACAAGGCAAGTCATGGCTGGAGCGCGCGCGACCGCGCCATCGGCTACCTGCCGCACTACGCGCCGTGGGCGGCGCGGCTCGCGCCGCTTTCGAACCTGGTCTCCACGGCTACGAAGTCCGCGCTCGGCTTTTCGGCAAAACGAGCGCTGCCGAAGTGGCGCGGTGATTTTTTCGTGGACGAAGGAAGCCCGGACGGAGACGCGGTGCTTTTCGTGGACACGTTCAATCGCTACTTCGAGCCGCAGAACGCGCGCGCGGCGATGAAGGTGCTGGAAGCCTCCGGTCGCCGCGTTTATGCGCCGCGTGACCTATGCTGCGGACGCACGTTCTTATCCGTCGGTATGGTCGATAAGGCGAAGCGCGAGGCGCGCAAGATGATCGAGGCGCTTTCCCCCTTCGTGGCGAAAGGCACGCCGATCGTCGGCCTCGAGCCGTCGTGCCTATTTTCGCTGCGCGACGAGTTTCCCGTTCTGGTGAGCGACGCGCTCGCGAAGAACTCGTATCTCTTCGAGGAGTACCTGGCGCAGAACCCTGGCAAGCTGAAGTTCCGGGAGATGAAGAGGAACGCGTTGCTGCATGGCCACTGCCACCAGAAGGCATTCGATGCGATGTCCGCGGTGGAAAGGGTCCTGCGCCTGGTTCCCGGGCTCGAGGTGAACACCGTGCAGACGAGCTGCTGCGGCATGGCGGGAAGCTTCGGCTACGAGGCGGAGCATTACGACGTCTCGATGAAGATGGCCGAGATGAGCCTTTTGCCCGCCGTGCGGTCGAGCAAGGAGGCGATCGTGCTCGCCGACGGCACGAGCTGCCGGCACCAGATCGCCAACGGCACCGGCCGGGAAGCCGTGCACGTCGCCCGGCTGCTCGAGCAGGCGCTCGCTTAGGCGAGGAGCGCCATTACGAGGGAAACCGTAAGAAGGGATGCCGCGGTGGAAACCACTGCGCCAGCCGAGGTTTCCGCCTCAAGCAGCTTGTAGCGCTGCGCGAGCACGAAGGCGGTAGCGCCGAGCGGCAGGCTCGCGCACACGACCGCAATCTTGGCCCACAGGGCGTCGACCGGCAGCAGCCAGAAAACCAGCGCCGCCATGAGAAGCGGGTGCAGCACGAGCTTGAGGAGCGTGGTTTGCCAGCTCGCGGCCGCGCCGGCGCGGATCGAGAGCTGGGATACGAAAAGGCCGATCGCGAAGAGCGCGCACGGTCCGGCGGCCGCGGCAAGAAGCGTGGCGAAGCGCTCGGCGGGCAGCGGAATCTTCACCTGCAAAGCCACGAGCAAGACCGCGAGGAAGATCGGCCAGATGAGCGGGCTCATGATCACGCCGTTCAGCGCGCGGCGCACGCCGCCGCGATGGGGATTGACGAAGAGTTCGAGGCAGACGATGGCGAGCGCGAACGACACGAAGTTCGTCGCCACCGTGGCGAGCGCCGCCGGGAGCGCGGCACGCTCGCCGTAAGCCACCGTTACAAGGGGAATACCGAGATAGCCGGTGTTCGCGAAGGACGCGTTCAACGCACGCATCGTGCTTTCCGCGGGACCGGCGCCATTTGCGAAGTAGGAGAGCAAGAAACCCGCGAGCGCGGTGCCCACCGTCGCGACGATCACCGCAAGAAGGAAAGCGCCGCTCAGGATCTCCTCGAGCGAGCCGCGATACACGGCTACGAAAAGCATCGCGGGAAGCGCGAAGGCGTAGACGAACTGGTTGAGCGCCTGGCTCGACGCCTGCGTCACGATGTGGAAGCGCCCGGCGAGGTAGCCGCAGGCGACGAGGCCGAATACGGGCAGCACGGCCCCGAAAACCGGGGCTAGCGGCGACTCCATATGAGCAGCGCTGCGCCGGCGGCGATCATGGCGAGACATAGCCACTGGCCCATGGTGAGCCCGAGCGCCAGGTAGCCGATGAAGGAGTCGGGCTCGCGCGCGAACTCGGCAAGGAAGCGCAGCCCGCCGTAGCCGAGAAGGAACAGCGCGGAAACCTGCCCGCGCGGACGCGGCTTGGAGGAAAACCACCACAGGAGAACGAAGAGGACGAGACCTTCGAGCGCGAACTGGTAGAGCTGCGACGGGTGGCGCGGAGCGTCGCCGGCGCCTGGGAACACCATGCCCCAAGGCACGCCGGTGACGCGGCCGGGAAGCTCGGCGTTGATGAAGTTGCCGAGCCGTCCCGCCGCTATTCCGGGCGGAACGAGCGGCGCGATGAAATCGGTCAAACGAAGCCAGTCCACGCCATGACGGCGGGCGGCCACCACCAGGGCGAGCGTCACGCCGAGGAGCCCGCCGTGGAACGACATGCCGCCCTGCCAGATGGCGAGGATTTCGAGGGGATGCGCGGCGTAATAGGACGGCTTGTAGAAAAGCACGTAACCCAATCGCCCGCCGAGGATCACGCCGAGCACGATGAGGAAGAGCAGATCATCGAGCTGCGCGCGCGTGATGGGCGCCTGACCTTTCGCGATTCTTCGCGTGCCGAGCCACCAGCCGATCGCGAAGCCGGCGAGATACATGAGGCCGTACCAGCGCACGGCAAGCGGCCCGATGGAAAAGGCGATGGGGTCGATGTTCGGGTGGGTGAGCAAGCTAGAATTGATTGTAAATGGCCTACAACAAGCGCAGCCGATTGATCACCGCGGGCGTGGCGCGCTCGCCCAACCGCGCGATGCTGCGCGCCGTCGGCTTCGGCGACGGCGATTTCGACAAGCCGATCGTCGGCGTGGCGAACGGGCATTCGACGATGAACCCGTGCAACGCCGGCATCCAGCCGCTCGCCGAGCGCGCCGTCGCGGCGCTCGAGCAGGCGGGCGCGAAGCCGCAGATCTTCGGCGTGCCGACGGTCACCGACGGCATCGGCATGGGCACCGAGGCGATGAAGTATTCGCTCGTGTCGCGCGAGGTGATCGCCGATGCGATTGAAACGTCGGTGAACGGCCAGGCGATGGACGGCGTGCTGGTTGTGGGGGGCTGCGACAAGAACATGCCGGGCGGGATGATGGCTATCGCGCGCATCAACGTGCCGGGCATCTACGTCTACGCGGGCACGATCAAGCCGGGAAAGTGGAAGGGGCAGGACCTCACGATCGTGTCGGCGTTCGAGGCCGTCGGCTCGTATACCGCCGGCAAGCTTGCTGAAGACGACTTCATCGGCATCGAGAAGAACGCCTGCCCGAGCGTCGGCGCCTGCGGCGGCATGTACACCGCGAACACGATGAGCTCCTCGTTCGAGGCGCTCGGCCTGAGCCTGCTCGGCTCTTCGCAGATGGCCTCGCCCGATGCCGAAAAGGCGGACTCCGCGGCGCAGTCGGCGCGCGTGCTGATGGAGGCGATCAAGAACGACCTCAAGCCGCGCGACATCATCACGCGCAAATCGATCGAGAACGCCATCGCGCTCGTCATGGCGACGGGCGGTTCCACCAACGCGGTGCTGCACTATCTTGCGATCGCCGCGGCGGCGGGCGTGAAGTGGACGATCGACGATTTCGAGCGCATGCGGCGCAAGGTACCGGTGCTGTGCGACCTCAAGCCCTCGGGACGGTTTGTCGCGGTCGATTTTCACCGCGCGGGCGGCGTGCCGCAGGTGCTCAAGATTCTCCTGAAGGAGGGGGTACTGCACGGGGAGTGCATGACCATCCATGGCAAGACCATGGCAGACATGCTGAAAGAGGTGCCCGATGCTCCGCGCCCGGATCAGGAAGTGATCCGCGCGTGGTCCAAGCCGCTTTATCGCGAGGGCCACCTGGCCATTCTCAAGGGAAACCTCGCGCCCGAGGGCTGCGTGGCGAAGATCACGGGGCTCAGGAACCCGGTGATGACCGGGCCGGCGCGCGTGTTCGATTCGGAAAACGCCTGCATGCAGGCCATCATGGCGAAGCGCATCAAGCCCGGCGACGTGATCGTGATCCGCTATGAGGGACCGAAAGGCGGGCCCGGCATGCAGGAGATGCTCGCGCCGACCTCCGCCCTGATCGGCCAGGGCCTTGGCGAATCGGTGGGCCTGCTCACCGACGGCCGTTTTTCCGGAGGCACTTGGGGCATGGTGGTCGGGCACGTGGCGCCTGAAGCCTACGTCGGCGGCACCATCGCGCTCGTCAAAGAAGGCGACTCGATCACCATCGACGCGAAGAGGCGCCGGCTCCAGCTCAATGTGTCGGCTAAGGAGCTTGCCGCGCGGCGCAAGAAATGGAAGCCACCCAAGCCACGTTACAAGAGCGGACTGCTTGCCAAGTACCGCCGCCTTGTCTCGACCGCCTCGCTTGGCGCGGTGACTGACCTAGAAGCTTGAGCCCGGCTCCCTGAGGAACTCGATCTCTTCTCGCGTGCTCGGCCGGCCAAGCACGGCGTTGCGATGCGGGAAGCGCCCGAAGCGCACGATGATGGCGCGATGCGCGAGCGCGTAACGATAGCTGTCGGCCGTCTCAGGAAAATCCTTCAGCGCCTCGTAGAGCGAGCACGATCGCTCCTGGTCGTCGAGCGACTCGCTGTGCTGGAGCGGTAGATACGCAAACATGCGCTCGACCGGCAGCATGTCGCGGTCCCAGCCGAGCGCGAGCAGCCGCTTGGCGGTTTCCACCGCCAAGGGATCGCTTGAGAACGCCCGCGCCGTGCCGCGGTGGATATGGCGCGGGAACTGGTCGAGCACGACGATCCGCGCCAGGCACTCGCGCGGTGTGGCGAGCCAGTCGCGGCTTTCCATCTGCTCCTCGTAAACGTGCGAGAAGTGACGGCCCACCTCCGCATCGAAGGTCGGGTCCTTTTCGAACCAGCGCTTATGCGCTTTGCCGTACTCCGCGCCCTCGCCGAACCAGAACTTCAACACTTCCGATGCTAAGCTGTTCTCAAAGGAGCCTTGCATGTTGCGCCGCCTGATTGCCTCAGCCCTTATCTTATCGCTCGCGCTTCCGTTACCGCTGCAGGCCGGAATGGTGAGCACGGAAAGCGCCCTGGAGCGGGCACGCATCGCCGCCGCCCTGGACCGCGCGGAGGTGCAGCAGCAACTGCGCGCCTACGGCGTGACGCCTGACGAGATTCGGATGCGCGTCGCCGCGCTGAGCGATGCCGAGGCGGCCGAGCTTGCAGCGCGGATCGAAAGCCTGCCGGCCGGCGGCATCGGCCTGGTCGGCGCGATCGTGCTCGTCTTCCTAGTGCTGCTCCTCACGGACATTCTGGGTTACACGAAGATCTTTCCGTTCACCCGACCGGTGAAGTGAACGGCCTCGGCAGCGAGACCTCGCCGTACCTGCGGCAGCACGCGGCAAATCCGGTCGACTGGTATCCGTGGGGCGCGGAGGCGCTCGAGCGCGCGCGCGCGGAAGACAAGCCGATCCTGCTTTCGATCGGCTACTCCGCGTGCCACTGGTGTCATGTGATGGCGCACGAGAGCTTCGAGGATGCTGCCGTGGCGGCGGTGATGAACCGGCACTTCGTCAATGTGAAAGTCGATCGGGAGGAGCGCCCGGACCTCGACCAGATCTACCAGACCGCGCACCAGATGCTCGCGCAGCGCAGCGGCGGCTGGCCGCTCACCATGTTCCTGTCGCCGGACGGCACGCCGTTCTTCGGCGGTACGTATTTTCCGAAAGAGCCGCGCTACGGCATGCCCGGCTTCGCGGATCTGTGCGAGCGGGTCGCAGAGCTGTGGCGCGAAAAGCGCGCGGAGATCACTGCGCAGAATGCCGAAGTGCAAAAAGCCTTCGAGCGCACGCTGCCGCGCCGCGCCGGCGAGCGCCTCGACGCCGCCCCGATTGGCGCGCTCGTCGATACGCTGAGGCTCAATTTCGACGCCCAGTACGGCGGCTTCGGCGGCGCGCCGAAGTTTCCCCATCCGACCGACCTCGAGCTCTGCCTGCGCAGGGATGAGATCGAAATCGCGCACAAGACGCTCGGGCGCATGTGCCTGGGCGGGATCTACGATCAGCTCGGCGGCGGTTTCTGCCGCTACAGCGTCGATGCGAAGTGGATGATCCCTCACTTCGAGAAGATGCTCTACGACAATGGCCCGCTGCTCGGCCTGCTCGCCGATGCCTCGCTCGCGACCGCCGACCCGCTGTACGAGCGCTGCGCGGCGCAGACCGCGGGCTGGATCATGCGTGAGATGCAGTCGCCCGAGGGCGGCTACTTCTCCTCGCTTGATGCCGATAGCGAGCACGAGGAAGGCAAGTTCTACGTCTGGGAACGCGACGAAGTGCAGCGCCTGCTCACGGCGGACGAATACACGGCGTTCGCGCCGCGCTACGGCCTCGACCAGCCACCGAACTTCGAGAACCGGCACTGGCACCTGTACGTCGCGAAGGACGAGGAGAGCCCGCTCCTCGAGGGCGCGCGTGCCAAGCTCTTCGCTGCAAGGGAGGCGCGCGTCAGACCGGGCCGCGATGAAAAGATCCTCGTTTCGTGGAACGCGCTCGCGATCCGTGGCATGGCGCGTGCCGGCCGCGTTTTCGGCAACGGCGCCTGGATCGGCTCGTCTCGGCGCGCGCTCGCTTTCATCCGCGCGACGATGTGGCGCGATGGCCGCTTGCGCGCCACTTATAAGGATGGCCGCGCTCACCTGAGGGCGTACCTCGACGACTATGCGTTCCTTATCGCGGCGCAGCTCGAGCTTCTGCAAGACGAGTTTTCGGTCGACGCGCTAACGTTTGCCACGCAGCTCGCTGACGTTGTGCTCGAGCAGTTCGAGGATCCCGCCGAGGGCGGCTTTTTCTTCACCGCGCGCGATCACGAGCGCCTGATCCATCGCCCGAAGGCGGGCTACGACAACGCGACCGCCGCCGGCAACGCGGTCGCCGCATTCGCGCTGAACCGCCTGGCTGCGCTGAACGGCGATGAACGCTGCCGCCTGGCGGCAGAGCGCACGCTGCGTCTGTTCTTCCCCGCGCTTCAG
>JAICPQ010000110.1 GCA_025929745.1 Burkholderiales bacterium
ACGGTGGGCTGCGCGAGATGCAGCTCCTCGGCGGCGCGCGTGACGCTGCCGAGCCGGGCTACGGCCTCGAAAACGATGAGCTGCGGCAGCAGCCCATGACGAAACAGACGACGCGTACGAACACGAGACATCTCGGCTCCTTGCGGTAACCGAGGTCTGGCTTGCAGCTTGGGTATCGGGCTGCCGGGGCGACCGGAAGGATGCTCTCTCCGAAGTGACGGCCGTCCCGCAAGAAGCTACTCCCCTGCGGAAGACCCATTGTAGGTGGTATGCCAGGGCGACGCAAGCCACCGCAAGAACCATCCATTGCGATCCGCAATGGATTACATCGCAGATCGTCAATTTTCCTCAAGCCGCGCGCCGCACACACTGACGCGCATGGAAATGTTCACCACACCCGAATTCTGGTCGGCGCTTGCCGCGATCATCGTCATCGACCTTGTGCTCGCGGGCGACAACGCGATCGTCATCGCGCTGGCTGCCCGCAATCTTCCAAGAGAGCTCCAGCGCCGCGCCGTGCTTTGGGGCACCTTCGGCGCCGTGGCGGTCCGCGCGACGCTCACCGTCGCCGTGCTCTGGCTGCTGGAGATTCCGGGCCTGATGCTCGCCGGCGGCCTGCTGCTGGCATGGATCGCCTACCGTCTGCTCGCCGGCGACGAAGGCGCACGCGAGCACGACGTCGCGCCGGCGAAAAGCTTCTGGGCGGCGATGCGCACCATCGTGGTCGCTGACGCCGTCATGGGCCTCGACAATGTGCTCGCCGTGGCCGGCGCGGCACACGGCAGCATCCTGCTCGTCGTCACCGGCCTTCTGGTTTCGATCCCCATCGTCGTCTGGGGCTCGACCATCATCCTGCACTGGATCGAGCGCTTCCCCTCGCTCCTCTACATCGGCGGCGCTGTGCTCGCATGGACGGCGGCCAAGATGATCGCCGAGGAGCCGCTCGTCCAGGAATGGCTCGCCGCTCGTCCGGGCGTGAAATCGGCTCTCTACATTGGGCTCATCGGCGGCGTGCTCGCCGCCGGCAAGCTGCGCAACCGCAAGGCACCGAAGGAGGTTCTGCAATATGAAGATACTCGTACCCGTTGATGCATCCGAAGCGGCGCTCGCGCCGATTTCCTACCTCGAGGAGCTGGCGCGCTCGGGCGTGAAGCTGGAAGTGCTCCTGATGAACGTGCAGCCGCGCTTCCACCGCCACGTCTGCCAGTTCACGAGCCGCGCCGCGCGCGATGGCCTGCGCGCCGAGCGCAGCCGTGCCGCCATGGCGCGCGCCATCGAACAGCTCTCGGTGCGCAACATTCCGTTCCGCGTATTTGCTGAGGTCGGGCAGCCAGCCGAGCGTATCGCTGTGGTGGCCGAGCGCGAGCAGGTGGACGAGGTGATGATGGGCGTCGGCCGCCACCCCGCGTGGCTGCGCTGGCTGAACCCTTCGATCGCGCAGGCGGTGATGGAGCGCACCGACATCCCGGTGACCGTCCTCGCGCGCGGCCATGCCGGCGCCTTCGAGCGCTACGCCGTTCCCGCGGGCGTCGCCGGGCTCGCCGCTCTGCTGCTTGCCGTGGAATAGCCATGCGCGCCCTCGTTCCAGTGCTCGATTCGGTGAACGCACTGCCCGCGGTGCGGTATGTGATTCGCGAGTCCATCGCGGGCGAGCGCCCCGAGGTGCGCCTGCTCGACGTACGCTCTTGGCGCGGCGGGGATGATGACCTCTCGGTGGCGCGCGCGCTCCTCGACCGGTTCAACATCCGGCACACGACGCAGGTCAGGACTGGCAACAAAGCGAATGCAATCATCCGCTCCGCCCTGTGGCCCGGAGCCGACCTCATCGTTCTCGGCACCGCACGCTACGGGTCGGCGACGCGGCTCACCGAGGACGCCGTGGTCCAGAAGCTTCTCGACCACGCGCCGGTTGCATTGATTGTCGTCGCCGGCAAGGAAGTGAGCCGCCTCGAGCGCTACGGCGTGGTGGCGGGACTGGGCACGATGGTGGGTCTTCTCGCCCTGGCCGCCTAGCAGCTGCAGGCCGCGGGTTATGATCCGCGGCCATGACCTGGTCGATCATTGCGCGCGATGCGAGCGGCGCGTTCGGCGTCGCCATCGCGACGCGGTTCTTCGCCGTCGGCGCGCTGTGTCCGCATGCCGAAAGCGGCACCGGCGCGCTCTCCACACAGGCGCTCGTCAACCCGCTCTACGCGCGTAGGGCGCTCGAGCTCCTGCGCGCCGGCATTGCCGCACCCGAGGTTGTAAAACGCCTCACCGCGCCCGACGAAGGACGCGAGCACCGCCAGCTCCACGTCATCGATACCGTCGGCCGGATCGGGCAGCACACCGGCGCGAAATGCGTCGATTGGGCAGGCGCGATCGCTGGCGACGGCTTCTCCGTCGCCGGCAACATGCTCGCCAATGAGCGCGTCATCCAGGAAACCGCGCGCGCTTACCGTGGTTCAAGGAAGCACTTCCCTGAACGGCTGATTGAAGCGCTGCAAGCCGGTGAGGCGGCCGGCGGCGACAAGCGCGGACGGCAATCGGCCGCGCTCCTCGTCTATTCGACCGAGGAGTATCCGGATCTCGATCTGCGTGTCGACGACCACGTCGATCCGCTCGCCGAGCTCGCCCGGCTCTACGACAAGGCGCACGAGCGCTTCGTGCCCTACCTGAAATGCAGCCCGAGCAAAGCGCGTCCCTGGGGCATCAGCGACCGAGCGATCATCGAAGAAGAGATTGCACGCCACCAGAAGCCTGCTTGAGGTCCGCGACTTGCGCACGCACTTCGCCTCCGAGCGCGGCGAGGTGCACGCGGTCGACGGCGTCGGTCTGTCGCTCGAGCGCGGCCGAACCCTCGGCATCGTCGGCGAATCCGGGTGCGGCAAGAGCGTAACCGCGCTCTCCATCATGGGGCTCGTGCCGCAACCGCCCGGGCGCATCGCCGGCGGCGAGGTGCTGTTCGAGGGCGAGGATCTGCTGCAGGCGCCGGCGCGGCGCATGCGCGACCTGCGCGGCGACAAGCTCTCCATGATCTTTCAGGAGCCCATGACCTCGCTGAATCCCGCCTTTCCGGCAGGCGACCAGGTCGCCGAGGCGCTGCTTCGCCACCGCAAGATTTCGCCGAAGGAAGCGCGCGACCAGGCGGTCGAAATGCTGCGCAAGGTACGCATCCCCTCGCCGGAGCGCCGCGCGCGCGACTATCCGCACCAGCTCTCCGGCGGCATGCGCCAGCGCGTGATGATCGCGATGGCGCTCGCCTGCGATCCGCGTCTCCTCATTGCGGATGAGCCCACCACCGCGCTGGACGTGACGATCCAGGCGCAGATCCTCGAACTCATGCGGCTTTTGCGCGCGGAGCTTGGAACAGCGATCATCCTCATCACGCACGACCTCGGCGTGATCGCCGAGCTCGCCGACGACGTCATCGTCATGTACGCCGGCAAGGTCGTCGAGCGCTGCGCCGCCGAGCGGCTCTTTGCCGAGCCTCAGCATCCGTACACCATCGGTCTCCTCGGCTCGATTCCGCGGCTCCATCTGGCGCAGGCGCGCCTGAGCGCGATCGAGGGCGTGGTGCCGGATCCTGTTGCCTTCCCGCAGGGATGCCGCTTCCATCCCCGCTGTCCGTTTGCAGTCGACAGATGCCGCACTGAAGTCCCGCCCCTGATCAAGGTTTCGGAAAGCCACGAAGCGGCGTGCTGGAGGGCGCCGCTGTGAGCGAGCCGCTGCTTCGCGCAAGGGGACTGGTCAAGCACTTCAAAAAGGTGCAGGCGGTCGACGGCATTAGCTTCGACCTTCATGCGGGCGAGACGCTTGCGCTCGTCGGCGAATCGGGATGCGGCAAATCGACCGCAGGGAAGCTGCTTCTGCGGCTGATCGAGCCGACGGCGGGCGCGGTGCTCTTCAAGCGTCAGAACATCTACGAGCTCAAGGAGCGCGAGATGCGCTCGCTGCGGCGCGAGATGCAGGTGATCTTCCAGGACCCGTACGGCTCACTCAACCCGCGCATGACGGTCGGCGACATGCTCGAGGAGCCGCTACGCCTGCATGGGCTGCACCGGTGCAACGAGCGCGCGCGGGTAACCGAGCTCCTCGGACTCGTGGGCCTGTCACCGGAGCACGCGCAGCGCTATCCGCACGAGTTTTCCGGCGGCCAGCGGCAGCGCATCGGCATCGCTCGAGCGCTCGCGGTCGAGCCGCGGCTCATCGTGTGCGACGAGCCGGTGTCCGCCCTCGATGTCTCGATCCAGGCGCAGGTGATCAACCTGCTGCAGGACCTCCAGCGCCAATTTGGGCTTGCGTACCTGTTCATCGCGCATGACCTCGCTGTGGTGAAGCACATCGCCACGCGCGTGGCGGTCATGTATCTCGGCAAATTCGTCGAAGTGGCGGAGAAGCACAGCCTTTTCGCGCGTCCGCGCCATCCCTACACAAGGGCGCTTCTCTCCGCGATCCCGGTTCCCGATCCCGCGCTCAAGAAGCAGCGTCTCGTCCTCCAGGGCGACGTGCCGAGCCCCTACGATCCGCCGTCGGGCTGCCGCTTCCGCACGCGCTGCCCCTGGGCGCGCGAGCGCTGCGCCGCGGAAGAGCCGCGGCTCCTCGAGGGAGTGGCGTGCCACTTCTGGCGCGAGCTAGAGCCCTACGCGAGCGCCTCGCAATCGGCGCTCGTCAATGAGAGACTTGCGCGGCTGCAGGCCGCTTTTCAATCGGGAGGTGCGACATGAAATGGTTCGTGGCAATTGCTATCGCCTTCACGACGACGGCTAGTGCGCAAACGCTGCGCATCGGTCTCGCCGAAGACCCGGACATCCTCGATCCGACGATGGCGCGAACCTTCGTCGGGCGCATCGTGTTCGCCGGACTCTGCGACAAGCTCTTCGACCTTGACGAGAAGCTGAACATCGTCCCGCAGCTCGCCACCTCGCACCAGTGGTCTGCGGACAACAAGTCGCTCACCATCAAGCTGCGCGAAGGCGTGACCTTCCACGACGGCGAAAAGATGGACGCGCAGGCGGTGAAGTACAACCTCGAGCGCCACAAGAACATGAAGGGCTCAAACCGTCGCGGCGAGCTTGCGGTGGTGTCGAGCATCGATGCCGTCGACCCGACCACTGTGCGCATCAATCTCGAGGCGCCGTTCGCGCCGCTTCTCGCCGTCCTGACCGACCGCTCGGGCATGATGGTGTCGCCGAAAGCCGCGGAAGCGGCGGGCGAGAAGTTTGGCGCGAAGCCGGTCTGTTCCGGGCCTTTCCGCTTCGTCGAGCGAATCGCCCAGGATCGCATCGTGGTGGAACGGTTCGCGAACTACTGGAACAAGGGCCAGATCCACTTCGAGCGCATCGTCTACCAGCCGATCGTCGATGCGACCGTGCGTCTCGCCAACTTGCGCTCCGGCCAGCTCGACTTCATCGAGCGCGTGGCGCCCTCCGATATCCCAAACCTGCGCAACGACAGCCGCTTCAAGATCGCGAAGATCGTGGAGATTGGCTACCAGGGCATCACGATCAACGTCGGCAAGAGCGATCTGGCGCAGAAGAATCCGCTGGGACGCGACCCGCGCGTGCGCGAGGCCTTCGAGCTTTCGCTCGACCGCGAAGCCATCGTGAAAGTCGCGATGGAGGGCGAGGCGCAAGCCGGCAACCAGTGGGTTGCGCCCTCGAACCGCTTCTATGGGAAAAGCGCTCCGCTGCCGAAGCGCAACGTTGAGCGCGCGAAGCAGCTCCTAAAAGAAGCGGGCGTGCCGAATCCGAGCTTTACCCTGATGACGCCGACCACCTCGGACGCGCAGCGCATCGCACAGATCGTGCAGGCGATGGCCAAGGAAGCTGGCTTCGACATCAAGATCCAGTCCACCGAATTCGCCACCTCGCTCAATCTCGCCGACAAGGGCCAGTTCGAAGCGTACGTGCTCGCGTGGAGCGGCCGTGCCGATCCGGACGGCAACCTGCACACCATGCTGGCCTGCAAGGGTCCGACGAACTATGCGGGGTACTGCAAGGACGACGTCGAGAAGCTCATCACCGAATCACGCACCTCGCTCGATGCGACGCGGCGCGCCGCTGCCTACGACAAGATCGCGCAGCAGGTGCAGAAGGACCGCCCGATCGTCTACCTCTTCCATCGCCACTGGCTCTGGGCGCATACCGCGAAGCTGTCCGGCCTGCGCACCGTTCCGGACGGCATGGTGCGGGTGCAAGGCTTGAAGATGAACTGATGCTCAAGTTCGTGCTGCAGCGCCTGGCGACGGTCATCCCGACGCTCTTCTTCGTCTCCATCCTCATCTTCGGCCTGCAGCAACTCCTCCCCGGGGACCCGGCGATCGCACTCGCCGGCGAGGAGCGCGATCCGGAAACGATCCGCTACCTGCGCGAGAAGTTTCATCTCGACGAGCCACTGTACGTCCGTTACTGGTACTGGGCTTCCGGCGTTGTGCGCGGCGACTTGGGCGACTCGGTGCGCATACAGAAGCCCGTGACCGAGCTCATCATGGAGAAGCTGCCGGTCACGATCCAGCTCGCGACGATGGCGATGATCATCGCGCTCGTCATCGGCATCACCGCGGGCGTGATCTCGGCAGTGAAGAAAGACACGTGGTGGGATTACGGCGCGAACGTGTTCGCGCTCTGGGGCCTTTCTACGCCCAACTTCTGGCTCGGCATCCTGCTCATCCTGCTCTTCGCGGTGCAGCTCGGCTGGCTTCCGGCCTCCGGGTACGTGAGCCCATTCGAAGACCTGAAGGCGAACCTTGCGGCGATGATCATGCCGGCATTTGTGCTCGGCAATGCGATCGCTGCTGTGCTCATGCGCCACACGCGCAGCGCGATGCTGCAGGTCCTGAGCTCGGACTACGTGCGCACGGCGCGCGCCAAGGGGCTGGACGAGCGCGTGGTCGTAATGAAGCACGCGCTGCGCAACGCGCTCATCCCCGTGATAACGCTCGGCGCGCTCGAATTCGGCACCCTCCTCTCGGGCGCCGTGCTCACCGAGCAGGTGTTCACGATCCCGGGATTCGGCAAGCTGATCGTCGACGCGGTGTTCAACCGCGACTATTCGGTCGTGCAGGGAGTCGTGCTCTTCACCGCCACGGTGTACATCACGCTCAACCTCCTTGCCGACGTCGCTTACTTCCTCGTCAACCCGCGGCTTCGACACTAATGGCCGCCGTCGTCTTCGAGACCATCGACGCCTCGCCCGGCAGGCGCGCGGTGCGGCGGCTCGCGCGCCGCGCCGGCGCTGTCTTCGGCTTCGCCGTGGTCGTGTTCTTCATCCTGATCGCGCTGCTCGCCCCCTGGCTCGCGCCCTATGATCCGGTCGCGACGAGCTGGAGCGCAGTGCGCGCCGCGCCGAGCGCCGCGCATTGGTTCGGCGCCGACGAGCTCGGGCGCGACGTGCTCTCGCGCATCATCTGGGGCACACGCGCTTCGATCCTTGCCGGCGTGGTCTCGGTCTCGATCTCGCTGGCGCTCGGCGTGCCGATCGGCATGCTCACCGGCTACCTCGGCCGGTGGGTCGACGCGCTTATCTCCCGCGTCACCGACGCGATGCTCGCGTGCCCCTTTCTCATCCTCGCCATCGCCCTCGCCGCCTTCCTGGGGCCGAGCCTCACTAACGCCATGATCGCCATCGGCATCTCGGCGACGCCAATTTTCATCCGTCTGACGCGCGCTCAGGTGCTTGCCGCGAAGGCCGAGGACTATGTCGAAGCCGCGCGCGCGCTCGGCAATCCGCACCTGCGCATCGCGCTCCGCCACATCCTGCCGAACATCGTCGCCCCGCTCATCGTCCAGGCGACGCTCGCGATTGCTGCGGCAGTCATTGCAGAAGCTTCCCTATCCTTCCTCGGCCTCGGCCAGCAGCCGCCCGCGCCGAGCTGGGGCAGCATGCTGAACACCGCGCGCAACTACGTCGACCAGGCGCCCTGGATGGCCATCTGGCCCGGCCTCTCGATTTTCCTCCTCGTGCTTTCGTTTAACCTGCTCGGCGACGGGCTAAGGGACGCGCTCGACCCGCGCCACAAATAATTCGGGGTCAGGGTGCGATCTCGAGCTCGGCGATCCTCGCCCGCACGGAATTGCCTTTCACCCTTAATTCCCCGACCGCAATTGGGAGCCTAAAGCGTCGCGGTCCCGCGCTGCCGGGATTTACGTAAAGCACGCCGTCTCGCTCGCTGATGAGTGGCCGGTGGGAATGACCGCAGACGACGACCCGAGCGTCGGCCGGGACGCGATGGATGCCGAGCTCCGAAGCATCGTGAATGGCAAAGATCACGACGTGCTCGACTTTAAGTACATCCGTATGGGGAATTGCATCGGCCCAGCCGCCGTGATCATTGTTCCCGCGGACCGCCTTCACCGGCGCGAGCTCTTCCAATTGCTCCAGAACTTCCGCCTTCCCGATATCGCCGGCGTGGACAATCAAATCACTTCCGCGAAGAAACTTCACGGCTTGGGGCCGTAGCAGGCCATGCGTGTCCGAGATCAGCCCGACGCGCATCAGAGCCGCAGCGCGAGAATCAGGACTTGGGGAATGGGCTCATTTTCGGTACAGACTCTGTACTTGCCGTCCGTGGGCTCCGAGACTAGCGTATACGTGTGACCTCTCGCTATGGCCAGTTC
>JAICPQ010000281.1 GCA_025929745.1 Burkholderiales bacterium
TCGGTGGCGAGCCCGAACCGCGAGACGGAGTCGATGCGCGACGGCACCGACGCCGTGTCCGACTGGCCGCTCCTCAACCTCATGCTGAATACCGCGGCCGGCGCGACCTGGGTTTCGTTCCACCACGGCGGCGGCGTCGGCATGGGCTACTCGCAACATGCTGGCATGGTCATCGTCTGCGACGGTAGCGAAGCCGCGGCGCGACGCATCGAGCGCGTGCTGTGGAACGACCCGGCGAGCGGCGTGATGCGCCACGCCGATGCCGGCTACGACGACGCGATCGCCTGCGCGCGGGAGAAGCGGCTCAAGCTGCCAATGCTCGGCGGATGAAGATCGGGCATCACCCGCTGGATCTCGCAGCGCTGCGCAGGATCGCGCGCGAAGCGCCGCCGCTCGAGCTTGAGCCGGCGTCCCTGCTGGCACTGCGCGCCGGCTACGACGCGGTGGAGCGCATCGTGAAGTCCGGCAGACCCGCGTACGGCATCAACACCGGGTTCGGGCGACTGTCGCAGACGCGCATCCCCGTGGAGGAGCTGGAAGCGCTGCAGACGAACATCGTGCTTTCGCATGCGGCAGGCACCGGGACGCTCCTCGACGACGCCGTGGTGCGGCTCATCCTCGCGCTCAAAATCTTCGCGCTCGCCACCGGCCATTCGGGCGTGCGGCCGCTCCTCGTGGAGCGGCTGCTCGAGCTCTATAACGGCGGCATGTATCCGTGCATCCCCGCGAAAGGCTCGGTCGGCGCGTCAGGCGACCTTGCGCCGCTCGCGCATCTTTCGCTCGCGCTCCTCGGCATCGGCGACGTGCGCGTGAAGGGCAAGCGCATGCCGGCGCGCGAAGCGATCAAGGCGCCGCTCAAGCTCGCGCCGAAGGAAGGCCTCGCGCTTCTGAACGGCACGCAGGTATCCACGGCGCTTGCGCTGATCGGTCTCTTCGCCGCAGAGGACGTTTTCGCCGCGGCCGTCGCGGCCGGAAGCCTCTCGTTGGACGCCGCGGCGGGAAGCGATACGCCGTTCGACTCGCGCATCCATGCGTTGCGCGGGCAGGCCGGGCAGCAGCTCGTCGCGCGCTTCTACGCCGATCTCGTCGCCGACAGCGAAATCCGCCGCTCTCACCTCGAGAACGATGCGCGCGTGCAGGATCCCTACAGCCTGCGCTGCCAGCCACAGGTCATGGGCGCATGCCTCGATCAGATGCGCCACGCCGCGCGCATCTTCGAGATCGAAGCCGCCGCGGTGACCGACAACCCGCTCGTCTTCGCGGAGAACGACGAGATTCTTTCCGGCGGGAACTTCCACGCGGAGCCCATCGCGCTCGCCTCAGATGTGCTCGCTCTTGCCATCGCCGAAGTCGGCGCCCTTTCGGAGCGGCGCATTGCGCTCCTCATCGACAGCACGCTCTCCGGGCTTCCGCCGTTTCTTGTGGAGCACGGCGGCGTGAACTCGGGCTTCATGGTGCCGCAGGTCACCGCGGCGGCGCTCGCGAGCGAGAACAAGTCGCTCGCCCATCCGGCGAGTGTCGACAGCCTGCCGACCTCGGCGAACCAGGAAGATCACGTCGCGATGGCGACTTTCGCGGCGCGACGCCTTTCGGACATGGCGTCGAACAGCGCGGGCATCGTCGCGATCGAGCTCCTCGCAGCCGCGCAGGGCATCGATTTCCGCGCCCCGCTGAAGACGTCGCCGAAGCTGCAGGAGATCCACTCGCTCATCCGCTCGCGCGTCGCCTTCTACGACCACGACCGCTACTTCGCGCCCGACATCACCGCGATCCAGGCGCTCATCGAGTCGGGCGCGTTCCACCGCTTCACGCCCGGCCTCGCTTTCTCGGTGTGATGGAGCTCTACAAATTCCGCCGCGGCACGACACCACTGCTCGTCTCCATGCCGCACACCGGCACCCATGTACCGGAGTGGCTCGCGCCGCGCCTCACGCGCGCCGCCAAGGGACTGCCCGACACCGACTGGCACCTCGAGCAGCTCTACAGCTTCGTCGACGACCTCGGCGCCTCGGTCATCGTCGCCACGCATTCGCGCTACGTGGTGGATGTGAACCGTCCACCCGACAACGCCAACCTCTACCCCGGCCAGGACACGACCGGCGTCGTTCCCGTCGACACATTCGACAAGGCGCCGCTCTACCTGCGTGGCTTCGAGCCCTCGGATGCGGAAGTCCGCTCGCGGATTGAGCAGTACTGGAAGCCGTATCACGCCAAACTCTCCGAAGAGCTCAAAAGAATCAAAGCGGAGCATGGCCGCGCGTTGCTCTGGGACGCGCACTCGATCCTTTCGGTGGTGCCGCGGTTTTTTGAAGGCAAGCTTCCCGACTTCAACCTCGGCACGGCCGATGGCAAGTCCTGCGGCAAGGGGCTCGGCGAGGCGCTGCTCCCGAAGATCGCGGGCTACAGCAAAGTGCTCAACGGGCGCTTCAAGGGCGGCTACATCACGCGGACCTACGGCGATCCGTCGAACGGTATCCACGCGGTCCAGCTCGAGCTGTCGGAGGCCGTCTACACCGAAGAGCAGCCGCCCTTCCGCTTCCGCGAGCACCTGGCGGTGAAGGTCCGCCCGGTGCTCAGGTCGCTACTCGAGGAAATGCTCCGTTACGCA
>JAICPQ010000230.1 GCA_025929745.1 Burkholderiales bacterium
CTCACCAAGGAAGCGTGGCGCGCCTTCGTCCGCGCGCTGCAGACGCGGCTCGCCGCGCACGGCGTGCCGTTCGGCCACTGGACGTTCCTGCGCGTGCTTTGGGATGAAGACGGCATTACGCAGCGCGCGCTGTCGGAAGCGGCCGGTGTGGCCGAACCCTCCACCGCGACCGCGATCCGCGCGATGGAAGAGCTCGGCTACGTCACTCGGCGCCAGATGCGTGGCAATCGCAAGAACGTGTACGTGCACTTGACCGCCAGAGGTCGCGCGCTCAAGGCGAAGCTCGAGCCGCTCGCCGAAGAAGTGAACGCGATTGCCGTGCGTGGCGCACGCGGCGCCGATATCGCGGCCACGCGCCGCACCCTGCTTCTCATCGTGGAGAACCTGGGCTGATGAGCCGGCTTCGCCTCACCCTTGCGTGCTGGGACTACGACCGTACACGCGCGCTCATGGATGGAACCGTGACCGCGGAGGGAATTGAACTTCTGTACCTCAACCAGCCGGTGGAAGAGACGTTCTTCCGCATGCTGCGTTACCGCGAGTACGACGCCGCCGAGATGTCGCTCTCCTCCTACGTTGCTTCCTTGCAGAAGGCAGATCCGCCCTTCATCGCGATCCCGGCATTCCCGTCGCGCTTCTTCCGCCATTCGTGCATCTTCGTCTCCGCGAAGAGCGGCATCCGCAGGCCAGAGGACCTGAAAGGCAAGCGCGTCGGCGTGCCGGAGTATCAGATGACCGCGCCGGTGTGGATCCGCGGCATCCTTTCCGACGACTACGGCGTGAAGGTGACCGAGGTCGAGCACCTCTCCGGTGGCGAAGAAGAACCGGGCCGCGATGAAAAGCTCAAGCTCGATCTTCCGCCCGAGATACGGCTTCGCCCCATCCCGAGCCACAAAACGCTCTCGCGCATGCTCGCCGACGGCGAGCTCGACGCGCTCGTCACGGCGCGCGCGCCTTCGACCTTCCACACGCAGCCCGACAAGGTAACGCGCCTGTTCCCGGACTATGAGGAAATCGAGAAGGACTACTACCGCCGCACCAGGATCTTCCCAATCATGCATACCGTTGTGATCCGCCGCGATGTATACGAGAAGAACCGGTGGGTCGCGCAGACGCTCTACAAGGCATTCGTCGCCGCGAAAGAAAGGGCGTACGCGCTCTACAACCAGACTGCGGCGCTGCCGACGATGGTGCCGTGGCTCCTTGCGCAGGTCGAGGACACGCGCCGCGAGATGGGCGAGGACTGGTGGCCCTACGGTATCGAGCCAAACCGCCGCACGCTCGAGACCTTCCTGCGCTATCACGAAGAGCAAGGCCTGTCGAAGCGCCGCTTCACGCCCGAGGAGTTGTTCGCGCCCGAAACCCTCAGCTCATTCAAAGTCTGATGGCCGACGCCGACTGGAACAACGCCGCCGCGGTGGCGAATAGCGCCGAGACTGTGGCCGGCTGGGAAGCGCGCAGCGCGCGGCTGCGCGCGCAGCACAAGACGAGCATGGACCTGCGCTACGGACCGGCCGAGCGGAACCGCATCGACTTTTTTCCGGGGCGCGAGGATGCTCCGCTCCTGGCGTTCATCCATGGCGGCTACTGGCAGGCGCGCTCCAAGGAAGTCTTCTCGTTCATCGCTGAAGGGCCGCTCGCCTGGGGCATGAACGTCGCGCTCATCGGCTACACGCTCGCGCCGCAGAAGCGGCTCGACGGCATCGTCGCCGAGATACGGGCCGCGCTCGACTGGCTCGATGAAAAATATGGGAACAAGCTGCTCGTGTCCGGCTGGTCTGCCGGCGGCCATCTCACCGCGATGGCGATGAATCATCCGGCGGTCAAGGCCGGCCTCGCGATCAGCGGCATCTACGATCTGGAGCCGATTCGCCACTGCTACGTGAACGACAAGCTCGGGATGGATGAAGCCGAAGCGCGCCGCAACAGTCCCGGCCCGACTGCGAAGCCGCTCGTCCTCGCCTACGGCGCAGACGAGCTCCCGAGCCTTCGCGACCAGTCCGAGGACTACGCGCGGCGCCTCGGCCGCGAGGCGATGGCCCTGCCGCGCCACAACCACTTCACGATCCTCGAGGAACTCGCGTCGCCGCAGGGCGCGCTCACCGGAGTGGTACGGACGCTTTAGAATCGGCGGCGAGGAGGAGTTCTCGCATGCGCCTGGTTGCCTGCATTGCGGCGGCGATCGCCGCCTTTTCGGTTCACGCTCAGTACCCGGACAAGCCCATCCGGCTCGTCGTGCCCTTCCCGCCCGGCGGCGCGGCGGAACTCGGGGCGCGCATCTACGCCGCGCCCCTCGGCCAGGCGCTCGGGCAGGCGATCATCATCGAAACAAAACCAGGCGCGGACGGCGCCATCGCCGCCGACTTCGTCATGAAGGCGCCGCCCGACGGCTATACGCTTTTCTACGCGACGAACACCGCGTTCAACTGGGTGCTCGCCACGCGCAAGCAACCGCCTTACGACCCGATGCGCGATTTCACGCCGGTTTCGCTCGTCGGCTACTTTGGCTTTTTCCTCTTCACGCACCCCAGCGTGCCGGCGAAAAATGTCGCCGAGCTCATTTCCTACGCGCGCGCGAACCCGGGCAAGCTGAACTACGGTTCCGGCAACAGCACGAGCCAGCTTTTCGGCGCGCAGCTTAAGAAGCTCGAGAACCTCGACATCGTGCACGTGCCCTACAAGGGCGACAGCCCGCTCACGATTGACCTGGTCGGCGGCCGCGTGCAGATGGTGTTCGCCACGCCGGGCAGCGCCGCGCCGCAGGTGAAGGAAGGGAAGCTCCGCGCGCTCGCGGCGATGTTTCCGAACCGCTCGAGCCTCCTACCCGACGTTCCGACGGCGCGCGAGGCCGGCCTGGGCAAGATGTCGCTCACGCCGTGGGGCGGCGTGTTCGGGCCGAAGGGCCTGCCGAAGGAGGTGGTCGACCGCGTCGCGCGCGAGCTCGCCGTCGTCCTCAAGCGGCCCGAGGTACACGAGGCCTTCGGCAAGCTCGCCTTCGAGCCGAAGAGCTCCACGCCCGAGGAGCTCTCCGGAATTCTCAAGCAGCAGATCGAAGCCTGGACGAGCGCTGCCCGCGAAGCGGGCATCCAGCCGGAATAAAGCTACGCATGGCGCCAGCGGCGCTGGTGCGTGAAGTGCGCGGCGAGCTTGCGGCGCTGCTGCGGGTTCAGGACTTCGGACGCATCGACGAGCGCGCGTGTGACTCTGCGCGACGCTTCGTCGGCGAGCTGGATCTGGCGCGCGCGCAGGGTTTCGAGCGCGCCAGCGTCGACGCGGTCCTGCGACAGAAGCTTGAGCGCTTCGCCGCGCGCGGCGTGCAGATTGCGCCGCAGCGGCGCGAGCTCGCGCACGGCGTCCTTGACGATCGGCTCGAGGCGCTGCTTCTGCTCCTCGGTGGCGTCGATCTCGACGTAGAGGTGCTTGAGCCTGCGCTCGAGGTGCTGCTCGAACTGCGCCGGATCCATCGGTTCGTGATGCCGGGCGTGGCCGCGCTGCGCGAATGCGCCGAAGCTTGCCGCGGCGGCCGCGCCGCCGACGAGTGCTGCAAGGGTGAAGCGCTTGGACTGGTTCATGGTCACTCCTAGTGTTGGTACGCGGCCAAGTCTAGGCGCGCCCCCGCGCGGCAACCCGCGCATTTGGTAACACTATGTAACCGGCTCCAGGCGCGCGAGCACGCCCTGCGCTTCGTCGGTGAGGAGGTAGATGAACCCGTCGGGGCCGACGCGCACGTCGCGGATGCGGCCGAGCGCGCCCTTGAGGAGCCGCTCTTCGCTCACCACTTTCTCGCCATCGAGCTTCAGGCGCACGAGCATCTGGTCGCGCAACGCGCCGACGAAGAGGTCGCCTTTCCAGCGCGGAAACTTGTCACCCGCGTAAAACGCCATCCCTGACGGGGCGATGGAAGGAACCCAATAATGGAGCGGCTGCTGCATCCCGGCTTTCTGCGTGCCCTCGCCGATCTTGGTGCCAAAGCCGTAGTTCACGCCGTACGTAATGACCGGCCAG
>JAICPQ010000215.1 GCA_025929745.1 Burkholderiales bacterium
CGGCGGGCCGGACGCGATCGCTGGCTACGGCACCGGCGCGCGCCTGGAATACCTTCTGATACCCTTGGTGTTCGGGCTTGGCGCTCCTCTTGTCGCTATGGTCGGCACCAACATCGGTGCCGGCGAGCAGGCGCGAGCGCTGCGCGTTGCGCTCCTCGGGGGCGCGCTCGCCTTTGGCATCACCGAAACGATCGGCCTGGCCGCCGCGATCTGGCCGCACGCCTGGCTCGGGCTGTTCGGCGACGATCCCCGCATGCTGGAGACCGGCGCCGCTTATCTGCGCAGCGTGGGGCCGGTCTACGGCTTCTTCGGCCTTGGCCTGTCGCTCTACTTCGCCTCTCAAGGCGCCGCGCGGCTCTTCTGGCCGCTTTTCGCGGGGCTGCTGCGCCTGCTCATCGCGGTCGGTGGCGGATGGGCCGTCTTGCACCTGACCGGCTTGCTCGGTTGGCTGTTTGCCGCTCTGGCGGTCGCGCTCGTCGTCTATGGCCTGACGCTCGCCGCGGCGGTCGCATCCGGCGTCTGGTTCCGAGGGGTTTGGCGGCCCGGCGCCCGCGGACCCGGCATGAGGATGCTCGTGAGGAATGAAATGCCCCTCGACGTGGGTGACCGACAGGTCGAGAAGGCGGCATGAACTAAAGGTTGATCCTGTGCCTCCCCGGCGCACGTCCGAGCCACCAGGCACGGTTCTTGCGTATCTGCCAGGGAAAAGGTTGCGATGACAGCGTGCACGAGGTGCAGCGGGGTCTGGCTACGCCCACCGGAGCGGACTACTTCTTGCACGAACAGCTTGTCGCGCCGTGACGTGCTGAGCTCGCCGGCAGCACAGTCTTCGTTCGCAGTGCCGACTGGCACGACGCAGGCCGTCACGAGCGTTGAGGGGGGGAGCGATGGTGAGCGTACAGCTGACCGTCAATGGGCAGGTTCGGCAGCTCGAGATCGATCCGCGGCAGTCGCTGCTCGATCTGCTGCGCGAGAGCCTCGACCTCACCGGCACGAAGAAGGGGTGTGACCAAGGCCAGTGCGGCGCCTGCACGGTGCTTGTCGATGGCCGGCGCGTCGTCTCGTGCCTGACACTGGCCGTCATGAAGGACGGCGCGAGCATCACCACGATCGAAGGGCTGGCGAAGGATGGAATCCTTCATCCGTTACAGCAGGCGTTCATCGATCACGATGCGTTCCAGTGCGGCTATTGCACACCGGGCCAGATCTGCTCGGCCGCGGGGCTCATCGCCGAAGGCAAGGCCAAGACCGCAGCCGAAATTCGCGAGCTGATGAGCGGCAACATCTGCCGGTGCGGTGCGTACTCCAACATTGTCGCGGCAATCCAGCAGGCGATGGGGCAGTCATGATCAGCTTCGAGTACTCGCGCTCCAGCAATGTCGCCGACGCGGTACGCCAGATCGCCGCAAGCCCGGCGGCGAAATTCGTCGCTGGCGGCACCAATCTGGTCGATCTGATGAAGATGAATGTCGAGCGGCCGGCCAAGCTGATCGACATCTCGAGGCTACCCTTGGACAAGGTTGAGGAAACCGCCGGAGGCGGGCTCCGCATCGGCGCGCTCGTGCCCAATTCTGATCTTGCCTATCACCCGCTGGTGGAGCAGCGCTTTCCGATGCTGTCCAGCGCGGTCCTGGCCGGGGCGTCGCAGCAATTGCGCAACATGGCCTCGACCGGCGGCAATCTCCTGCAACGCACGCGCTGTGCCTACTTCTACGATATCGCGACGCCCTGCAACAAACGCGAGCCGGGCAGCGGCTGTTCGGCGATCGACGGCCTCAATCGCATGAACGCAATCCTCGGCACGAGCGACGCCTGCATCGCGGTGCATCCGTCGGACATGTGCGTGGCGCTGGCGGTGCTGGAGGCGAAGGTCCACGTGACGGGCCCACGCGGCGAGCGCGTCATCGCGTTAGGGGAGTTTCACCGGCTCCCTGGCGATACGCCGCAGCGCGACACCAACCTCGATGCCGATGAGCTCGTGACCTCGATCGAGCTGCCTCCGCAAGGGTTTGCGACGAACTACACCTATCTCAAGATCCGCGACCGGCTCTCTTATGCGTTCGCGTTGGTATCCGTCGCGGTCGGCCTTGAGCTTGAGGGCGGCGCCATCAAAGAGGCGCGTTTCGCGCTCGGCGGTGTCGCACACAAGCCCTGGCGCAACACCCGGGCCGAGGCGGCGCTTCGCGGCCGTGCCGCCAGCGAGGCGACGTTTGTACAGGCCGCCGATCTGGTCCTGGGCGAAGCCAAGGGCTTCGGGCACAACACGTTCAAGATCGATCTCGCGCGCCGGGCGATCGTCCGCGCGCTGTCGCAGGCGGCGCGCGGCACGCCGCAGTCGCAGTCCAACAAGAAGATCGCGTGAGCAACCCATGGCAGCCTACATCGGAACCGCCACGTCCCGTGTCGACGGCGTTGCGAAGGTCACCGGCGCTGCAAAGTATGCCGCCGAGTTCAACGTGTCCGGCCTCGCCCACGGGAGCGTCGTCTGCTCGACCATCGCGAAGGGCCGCATCACGCGCATCGACACCAGCGCGGCCATGCGCGTCGAGGGCGTGCTCACCGTGCTGACGCACGAAAACCGTCCGCCCATGCCGGACAACGATCAAGCCTACAAGGACGAGGTGGCCCCATCAGGGTCGCCGTTCCGGCCCCTGTACGACGGCAGGATCATGTTCAACGGCCAGCCGATCGGGCTGGTCGTCGCCGAAACGTCGGACATCGCACGCTTCGCGGCCTCATTGGTCCGGGTGGAATACGACGAAGAGGTCCACGTCACGGACGTCTATCGGCAGCGCGACCAGGCCGTACCGCCGAAGCCTCCGACAAATCCGTTCGAGGCCATGTTCGCGCCTCCGAAGGCGCGCGGCGCACCCGAGCAGTCACTCGCTGCGGCCGCAGTGCGCCACGAGGGCGAGTATTACGTTCCGATCGAGCATCACAACCCGATGGAGCTCTTCGCCTCGACGGTGATCTTCGAGAGCAACGGCAAGCTCACGGTCTATGACAAGACCCAGGGCGTGCAGAACGTGCAGAAGTACCTGTGCGGCGTGTTCGGCATGAAGCCGGAAGATGTGCGGGTGATGTCGCCTTTCATGGGCGGCGGATTCGGCTCGGGGCTGCGCCCGCAGTTTCAGGTCGTGCTGGCGGTGCTCGCGGCGCGCGCGCTGCAGCGCTCGGTGCGTGTCGTGCTGACACGGCCGCAGATGTATGTGCTGGGCTACCGGCCCGCGATGATTCAGCACATCGCCATTGGTGCGAACGCCCACGGAACGCTCGATGCGATCACCCATGATGCGGTCACCGTGACGTCGCAATACGAGGACCATCATCGGCAGGAGACCGGCTGGTCGGGTCTGCTCTACAAATCCGCCCACGCGAAATACGAGCACAGGCTTGCGCGGCTCGATCTCGCGACCTCGTGCGATATGCGCGCGCCCAGCGCCGCCAGCGCCGTCTATGCGCTCGAATGCGCGATGGACGAGCTCGCGATTGCGCTCGAGCTCGATCCGCTCGAGCTGCGCCTGCGGTGCTATTCGGATCGCGACCAGCACGATGATCGGCCGTACGGCAGCAAGGCGCTGCGGGAATGCTACCGCCAGGGTGCGGAGGCGTTCGGTTGGGACAAGCGCACCCCCGAGCCGCGCTCGATGCGCGATGGCAGCGACCTCGTCGGCTGGGGCATGGCGACGGGCGTCTGGGAGGCGCTGCAGGTGCCAATCACGGTGCGCATCGTGCTCACCGCCGACGGTCGTGCCGAGGTGGCGTGCGCGACGTCCGACATCGGCACCGGCACTTACACCATCATGGCGCAGGTCGCCGCCGACATGCTCGGGCTGCCGCTCGACAATATCAGCGTGAAGCTGGGCGACTCGAGTCTCCCGCAATCGCCGGTCGAGGGCGGATCGTGGATCGCAGCCTCGGTATCGAACGGAATCGTGACGACGGCCGACGCGATCCGCGACGAGCTGTTGCGTCTGGCAAGGCAGATGCCGAACTCGCCGCTCGCGAATGCCGCGCCCCATCAGGTCGCGCTTTCAGACGGCAGGCTCGTGAGCAAGCGCGACGCCTCGCGCACGGTGTCGATCGCCGATGTCATGCGCCACGGCGCGGTCGATCGCATCGAGATGGAGAAAACCACCGACCCCGGCCATGACGCCACGCGCGCGAACAACACGCACGCGGCGATCTTCGCCGAGGTCAAGGTGGACGAGCAGCTCGGCGTGATCCGCGTCACCCGCGTCGTCAGCGCAGTCGCGGCCGGGCGCATCCTGAACACCAAAACCGGGGCCAGCCAGATCCTGGGCAGCGTGGTCGGGGGCATCGGCATGGCGCTCCATGAGGAGACGCTGATCGATCACAGATTCGGCCGCATCATGAATGCCAACATCGCCGAATATCACGTGCCGGTGAACGCCGACGTGCACGACATCAAAGTCATCTTTGTCGACGAGCCGGACGACAGCAATCCCCTTGGCATCAAAGGGCTCGGGGAAATCGGCATCGTCGGCGTCGCCGCCGCGATCGCCAACGCGGTTTATCACGCCACCGGCAAGCGCGTCCGTGACCTGCCAATCACGCTGGATAAATTGCAGGGTGATGGGCGATGAGTTTACTGAAGCAGGCTTAGGATTCTCCAGGCAACATCCACCGCAACTTGTGTAGTTCGTAAG
>JAICPQ010000127.1 GCA_025929745.1 Burkholderiales bacterium
ACTCGACGCCGCGTTACGCCGACGCGGCGGCTAAGCTCTCATGGGAGCGCACGATCGCCTTCTTCAAAAAGAACCTCGCGTGAGCGCTATTCCATTTTGATGTTGGCGGCCTTAAACACGGTCTTGTAAACCTCGATTTCGGTTTTCACTAGCTTGGCGAGGTCGGCCGCCGTGCCCGCGGCGGCTTCAAGACCCTGTTTGTCCATGATTTCTTTGACGTCGGACGACTGGGCGATCTGCAGGAGCTCGCTTTCGAGCCGCTTCGTCACCGCGGCCGGGGTGCCCTTCGGCGCGAAGAATCCGAGCCAGAGCGAGATATCGAAGCCGGGGTAGCCGGACTCGGCGATCGACGGTACGTCGGGGAGAGAAGGCGAGCGCTTGGCGGAGCTGATGGCGAGCGGACGCAGCGTCCCGGCTTTGACGTGCGGAAGGAGCGGCGGAATACCGCCGAACAGAATCTCGATCTGACCGCCGAGGATCGCCTGGGTCGCAGGGGCGTTGCCCTTGAACGGGACATGCACCACATCGAGGCCGGCTCGGTGCGCGAAGCTCGCCATCACGAGATGCGTCGTCGTTGCCTGCCCCGCCGAGCCGTAATTCAGTTTGCCGGGCTGCGATTTCACGAGCTCGACGAATTCCTTGACGTTGCGCGCGGGCGTCTTGGAATGCACGACGAGCAGATACGGAGCGATGGCGACCATCGCGAGCGGCTCGAAATCGGCGTTCGGGTCGTAGTTGAGCTTTGAATACGCGGCGACGGCGATCGCGTGCGTCGTGGTGGTGCCCATGGTGAGGGTGTACCCGTCGGGCGCCGCCCGCGCCACTTCGCCGGTGGCAATGGTGCCGCCGGCGCCGGCTTTGTTTTCGATCACGACCTGTTGGCCGAGGCGCTCGCCCAGCTTCTGTCCGACTACGCGCGCGACCGTGTCGGTGTTGCCCCCGGGCGCGAAGCCGACAAGCAGGCGAATCGGCTTGCTCGGGTAAGGCTGCGCATGCGCGCTCGCAGCGAGAGCTGCAATGAGAATCAACAGGCATCGAAACGCGTTCATCGGATCCTCCTGGGGGCTTAACATTAGTGTAATGCGCATCGCGTTCATCGGATTCGGCGAGGTCGCGACAGCCTTTTCCAGCGCGCTCGCGGCACGCGGTGCGCGCATCGCGGCCTACGACGTGCGGCCCGACCAGCGCGAGGCGGCGGAGCGCCTGGGCGTGTCGTTCGGCACTCTTTCCGACGCGTTACAGGATGCGGACTATGTTTTTTCCACCGTGACGACGAGCGTCGCGCGCCTCGCCGCGGAACAATGCGCCCCGCGTTTGCGGCCGGGACAGCACTACGTCGACCTGAACGCCACGGATCCCGACGCGAAAAAAGAGATCCAGCGTGTCATCGAGCCGTCGCGTGCCGCGTTCGTCGAGGGTGCGCTCCTGGGCGCCGTCGGCGTGACGGGCGCGAAAACCGAGATCCTGCTCGGCGGGCCGGCCGCAAGGCGAGCGGAGCAGGACCTTGCCGGAACGCTCGGCCTGAATGCGCGCTTCTACAGTGAAGAGATCGGCAAGGCATCGATGTTCAAGATGCTGCGCAGCGTCTTCTCCAAGGGCATGGAGGCGCTCCTCATCGAGTTTCTGGCGGCCGGCGAACGCGCCGGGATTCGCGACGACCTGTGGAAAGAAGTCACCGGACTGTTTGCGACCCAGCCGTTCGAGAAGGTGGCGGCGAACTGGGTGCGCTCCCATGCGTCCGCGCATGAGCGCCGCTACCACGAGGTCAAACAGGTTGCTGCCGTGCTGCGCGCGTTGGGCATCGAGCCCACCATCACCGCGGCGACCGAGGCGTTCTTCGCCCGCTCGGCGAGCCTCGGTCTTGTCCCCGCCACGAGCATGGACGAGGTAGTGCGCCGTTTCAACGAGAGGCTATGAAGAAGAACCGCATGAAGGAAAAGCTGCGCCGCGGGGAGGCGGTGTTCGGCGTCTCGGTGATGATTCCATCGCCGCAGATTGTGGAGATGATCGCCGCGGCCGGCTTCGACTGGGTGCTTCTCGATTGCGAGCACGGCACGCTCACGCTCGAGAGCGTGGAGCTCATGGCCATGGCCGCGGAAGCGAGCGGCATCACGGCAATCGCACGGCCGGTATCGCGCGCGCCGGAGCACATCCTGCAGGTCCTCGACCGCGGCGTGATGGGCGTCCAGGTCCCGCACGTCAACACCGGTGCGGATGCGCGCAGAGTGCTTGAAGCGGTCAAGTACCACCCGCTGGGATTGCGCAGCCTGGCCGCCGGCACGCGAGCGGCGGTGTACGACTCGCACGGTACGCTCGCCGACTATGTAGCGGCCGCGAATAATGAAACGCTGGTCGCGGTGCAGCTCGAAGACCGCGAAGCCATCGACAATATCGATGAGCTTCTAAAGGTAGACAACATCGATGTTTTCTTTGTCGGACCTTCGGATCTCTCGCAGTCCATGGGCCATCCCGGCAATCCGAAGGCGCCCGCTGTCGCCGAGGCGATCGACTCGAGCTTTCGCAAGATGATCGCCGCCGGCCGCACCCCGGGAACGCCGGCCACCGCGGACAATTTGCGGGGCGTGCTCGACAAGGGTGTGCGCTATATCTACACCCATCTTCCCCGCCTGCTTTCCTCCAGTGCAAAGAGCTACCTCGGCCATGCGCGCGCTTAAACGCTTCCTGCTCGTCTTCAGCCTGCTGCCGACGCTGGTTGTCGCGCAGGGGTATCCCACGAAAGCGGTCAAGATCATCGTTCCCGCGCAACCGGGCGGGGGCCTCGACCTTATTGGGCGCACCGTCGGTGCCGAGCTGGGCAAGATGTTCGATCAGCAGTTCGTCATCGAGAACGTTGGGGGAGGCGGGGGCTCCATCGCCTGCCAGCAGACGGCGCGCGCGGCGCCCGACGGCTACACGCTGATGGTCGGGTACGTCGCCACGCATGCGACGAGTCCGGCCGTACGCAAGGTGCCTTATGACGCGATCCGGGATTTCACGCCGATCGCAATGGTCGGCGGCACGCGCAACATGCTCGTCGTCCACCCCAACGTACCGGTCTCGAACCTGAAGGAGTTCATCGACTACGCGAGAGGCAAGACGGGCAAGGTGACGTTCGGCGCGGGCGGCATCGGCACCCTGAATCACCTCCTGATCGAGCAGCTCAAGGGCGCGGCCGGCTTCGACGCCGTGATCGCACAGTACAAAGGCATCGGGCCGGCTTTCGCCGACCTCTTCGGCGGGCAGCTCGAGGCGCTTACGCCGGGCGTGGCCGCCGCACTGCCCCATATCCGCAACAAGCGCGTGAAGCCGATCGCGGTGACCGGGCTTACGCGTAACGCGCTGCTGCCTGAGGTGCCCACCTTCGAGGAAGCCGGGTTCAAAGGGTTCGACGGCGTACAGTGGTACGGCATCGTCGGACCGGCGAAGCTGCCCGCCGCGATCGTGGAGCGGCTGAACGCAGAGATCGGCAAGGCACTCGCATCGCCTGCGCTCCAACAACGTCTGGTGGCCGAAGCGATTGAACCGATGCCCATGACGCCGAACGAGTTCGGCGCCTTCATCAAGGCCGAGCTCGAGCGCTATACCGTACTTGCGCGCGACCGTAACATCCGGCTGGACGAGTGAATTCCGATCGACCGTGACTCTCGACAAGTGGATCGGCGGCGACGCCACCATGCCGGACGGCAGGCTCCGCAAGCTTGCCAACGTCCTCGACGCCTGGGGCGCGTCGCAGACTAAGCGGTAGTCATGACCACGGGCGCGTGGTCGCTGGTTCCAAAGTCCGCTTGGACCATGCAGCTCTGGGCGCGCACCGCGAGGCCCGCTGAAGCAAGGATGTAATCGAGCCGCCAGCCGATGTTGCGCTGGCGCATGTTGCGCCAGGGCGCCCACCAGGTGAAAAGACCGGCGTTGTGCGGGTCGAGCTTTCGCCCGACGTCCACCAGTCCCTGATTCAGAAGCTCCGTGAAGAGCGCGCGTTCCTCGGGCCGTTGCCCGACGAGCTGCGGCTTTCGCTCGCGCGGATGCACGTCCATCTCGGTGTGCGTGATGTTCATGTCGCCGCACAACATGAGCTCGCGACCCTGGTCGTGCTGCTCGCGCACCCAGGCGATGAGCCGCCGGACGAAATCGATCTTCGCCGGGTAATCCTTGTTGCCGTTCGGCACGTAGATCGAAGCGATCAGGAGCTCTCCAAGCTGGGCCTGGACGATGCGCGACTCCATGTCGAACGCGGGGTGGCTGAAGGCCGGGGGCGTCTCAAACGCGCCTTTGCGGATATGCAACGAGACGCCGGAGTAGGCGCGCATGCCATGCCAGAAAGTGTCGTAGTCCACGACCTTGCACTGCTCGGGGATCTGCGTCGGCTCGGCTTTGAGCTCCTGCAGGCAGACCACGTCCGGACGCTCGCGCGCAACCCATTCGCAGAACTGCGCCTGGCGCGCGCGGATTCCATTCACGTTCCAGGTTGCGACCTTCATGCGCGAAGCATTGTAGGATTTCCGGCGTGAAGCGCATCGCCGATCTGCCGGGCCCGCGCGGGCTCCCGATCCTCGGCAACCTCCTGCAGATCGACGCCTCGAGCCTGCATCTCATCGCTGAAAAGTGGAGCCGGCAGTACGGCGAAGTGTTTCGTTTCCGCATCGGGCGCCGGCAGCTCGTCGCGCTCGCCAATCCCGAAACCATCGCCGCCGTGCTGCGCGAGCGGCCCGACGGCTTTCATCGCACCGAACGCCTGAGCGCCATCGCGCGCGAGATGGGGTTCAACGGCGTGTTCTCCGCGAACGGCGACGCTTGGCGCCGACAACGGCCGATGGTGATGGCCGGCTTCGATCCGGCGCACATCAAGAGCTACTTCCCGATGCTGGTGAACGTCACCGAGCGCTTCTCGCGCCGCTGGCAGCGTGCCGCGGCCGCGGGTACGGCGATCGACCTGCAGGCCGATCTCATGCGCTACACGGTGGACGTGACCGCGGGGCTCGCTTTTGGCTCGGACATCAACACGCTCGAATCCGAAGAGGACGTGATCCAGGCGCACCTGGACAAGATCTTCCCCGCCCTTTTCACGCGTTTGCTCGCACCTGTGCCGTACTGGCGATGGTTTCCCGACCGCAAGGTCGAACGTCATGTCGTGGCGCTGCGCCGTGCGGTGGAGGGTTTCATCGCGCAGGCGCGTGCGCGCATGAGCAATCCTCCGCGCAACCTGATCGAAGCCATGATCGCCGCGCGCGACACGCCAGGCAGCGGCCTCACCGACGACGACGTCGCCGGCAACGTGCTCACCATGCTGCTTGCAGGCGAGGACACCACGGCCAACACGCTCGCCTGGATGATTTACCTTCTGTATCGGCATCCACCTGCGCTCGCGCGGGCGCGCGACGAGGTTTCACGCGTGCGCCTCGACAGGTATGAGGAAGTTTCGGCGCTTCCCTTTATCGACGCCTGCATCAACGAGACCATGCGCCTGAAGCCGGTTGCGCCCATCCTCATGCTGCAGCCCACGCGCGACACCGAGATCGCGGGCGTGCAGGTGCCAAAGAAGACGCTCGTCATGTGCCTGATGCGGGCGGGCGCGATCGACGGGCGGCGCTTCGCCGATGCCAAAGCCTTCGAACCTGCGCGCTGGCTCTCGGGTGCGCAGGCGAGCTCGCCGAAGCGCGTGTCCATGCCCTTTGGCGCCGGGCCGCGCCTGTGTCCCGGGCGTTACCTCGCGATTCTCGAGATGAAGATGGTGATGGCGATGCTCCTCTCGCGCTACGAGATCGGGAGCGTCGCCACGCCCGACGGCGGCGAGGCGCGCGAGCACCTCGCCTTCACGATGGCGCCGGTCGGGCTGCGCCTCAGGCTAGCAGAGAAGGCGAGGGCTTCAGCTCCCCTCGCTCGATCCGCGTAACGATTTCGGCAAGCCTGGCGTGGCTCGGCGCGCGCACGCCGACCTGAGCGCCTTTGCGCGCGATGTAACCGTTCATGGCGTCGATCTCGGTTCGCCGTCCTTTGAGGATGTCCTGCGCCATGGACGGGCGCTGGATGTCGCCGCGCGGATTGGAGGACTGCGTGGGCACGAGTACCGCCTCGAGTTCCCTCAGCGCATCCTCGTCTCCTTCGGCGGCGCGCACGTAGTCGTCCGGCATGATGCCGCGGACCTTCTCGAGCGCATATCCGAGCGCCTGGCCGACGCGGATCGCCTCCGCGGCGAGCGCGATCTGGAAGCGGCGAATCTTCGGGTCGCGCAGGCAGTCCCCAGAGGTGAGCCCGGTCGCGGCAGTGACCCCATTCCCCATCGCGTTTTGCACGAGCTTCGACCAGCGCTCGCCCCAGAGGTTGGCCGTCGTCTTGGCGCTGTCGATGGCGCGAAACCACTGCACGAGTTCCTCGATGCGCGGGGTAATGCGGCCGTGCGGCTCGCCGATGCGGAAGATGGTGTACTTGTCGCCGCCCTTCGCGATGGTGCGCCGAATGCGGCCGGGCTCGTAGAGGTCGACCGAAATGAGCGAGGCGACCGCGCCGACGGTGCGTCCCCAGCCGACCACGCCGGCGATGGTTTCTTCGTTCATGCAGTTCTGCAGCGAAACGACGAAGCCGCGCTCGGAGAGATAAGGGGCGATGAGCGCCGTGGCCCAAAGCGTGTCGTACGACTTGACCGCAACCATGGCGATGTCCACCGGCGTGCGCGCGAGTCCCTGCACCTCGGTGATGTGCAGGATCTTCGGTTTCGCCGTAAACCGCTCCTCCGGCGTAACGCCGTCGAGCTCGAGGCCATGGCGGCGCACCGTTTCCACATGCTCGGGCCAGGGGTCGATCAGCGTGACGTTATGGCCATGGTGGGCGAGCGTGCCGCCGACATAGCCGCCGAGCGCGCCCGCACCGACGATCGCAATGCGTTTTGTCATAGACTTGCCGCATGATAATCGAGCCGCTCGCGGGCGCACTCGGCGCGGAGGTTCGCGGAGTCGATCTGAAAGCCGCGGACGATGCGCTGTGGCGGCGTGTTCGTGAGATTTTTCTTGAATATGCGGTCCTCGTCTTCCGCGACCAGCAACTCGAGCCCGCCGACCTCATGCGCGTGGGCGCGCGATGGGGCGAGCCGTGCCATTACCCGTTCGTGAGCGGCATCGACGGTTTTCCGTTCATCTTCGAGGTGGTGAAGGAGGAAAGCGAAACCGTGAACTTCGGCGGCAACTGGCACTCCGATACGACCTATCTCGCCCAGCCGCCGCTCGCCACGCTGCTCCACGCGCTCGAGACGCCGAAGCAGGGCGGCGACACGCTTTTCGCCAACACGTACGCCGCTTACGACGCGCTCTCCGAAGGGATGCGGGCGATAGTCAACAAATTGGTCGGGTTGAATAGCGCGAGCCTCAAGGTGACCGGCGGCCGCCGCAAGATGCACTCGACGATCGGCGGCATGAAAACGCAGGACATGGAGAAAGCCGACGAGTACGAGGCCGAGCATCCCGTCGTGCGGACGCACCCGGACACCGGCCGCAAGGCGCTCTACCTATCGCGCAGCCACACCATTCGCTTTCGCGACATGACGGAACAGGAGAGCCGTCCGCTCATCGACTATCTGCAAGCGCACCAGATCCGGCCGGAGTTCACCTGCCGCGTGCGCTGGTCGCCCGGCACGCTGACAGTCTGGGACAACCGCTGCACCCAGCACTGCGCGATCAACGACTACCACGGCCAGCGGCGCCGCATGCGGCGCCTCACCGTCGGCGCTGAAACACCTCAGTAGGCTATTTCTTGTGGATGTCGTCCACCCAGCGGACTTCCTCGGGTTTCTCGGCCACTGGTAGATCCGGCAGGTTGACGACCACGGGCTCCTGGCCGCTGCGACAAAGCACGCAGGAAAGCGGCTCGGTGTCGCTCGCATTGAT
>JAICPQ010000072.1 GCA_025929745.1 Burkholderiales bacterium
CCGCCGCGCCAGAGCTTCTGGCCGAGCGCGGCAAGATTCTTGTCGGCCGCCGCGGCGGGCCGGAGGTTCTGGCCGGCGTAGAAGGCGGCCAGCACCTTCATGTCGTCCTCGGACAGGCTCGCCGCAATCGGCTGCATGATCGGGCTCTCGCGTGCCGGCTTCTTGCCGCCCTGGGCCTTGAAGTCGACGAGCTGCTTATGCAGGTATTCGGCGATCTGCCCGGCGATCTTGGGGTTCGCCGGAGCGGTGCTGTTGCCGTCGGCCGCGTGGCAGGCGGCGCAGGTCTGGGCCAAGGTCTGCGCTTTCGTGTCCTGCGCTTGCGCTGGGGCGGCGAGCGCCGCGGCCGCGCCAGCTGCGCAGAGCAATGCACGTATCATCGCGGGTCCGGGGTCGAATCGAAGGCGCGATTCTATTCGAATATTCTCGCAAGCACAGTTCCTCGCCTCGGTGGGGCGCGCCGCCGAACTGCCGCCGCCCGGTCCGCCGGAGGTCGCGTTCGCCGGGCGCTCCAATGTCGGCAAGTCGAGCGCGATCAACGCAATCCTCGGCCGCAAGCGGCTTGCGTTCACGAGTAAGACTCCCGGTCGCACGCAGACGATCAACTTCTACGATCTCGCCGGAGCTGCGCGGCTCGTCGACTTGCCCGGCTACGGCTTTGCGCGCGTGCCGCAGGCCGTGCGCGCGCAATGGCAGGCGCTGGTCGGCGCCTACCTCGATTCGCGCGCGACGCTCGCCGGCGTCGTCGTCGTGATGGACGCGCGCCATCCTTTCACCTCGCTCGATGAACAGTTACTGCGATATCTCGCGGATTCGCGCCGCCTGGTGTTGCTGTCGAAAGCGGACAAGCTCACGCGCGCCGAACAGACCGCGCGCCGGAAAGACTTCGGCGACGTGGTTCTTTTCTCGAGCGTTACCCGACAGGGGGTAGAGGAGACTTGCGACCTGCTGGAGCAATGGCTCGGGCAGGCCGCGAAAATAAAAAGCCCCCGGTAAAGGGGATACAAACCGGGGGCGAAAACGCCTTAATCTTTGGATTAAGGCACCCGCTCAGGGAGGAGAAGCGGGAGACGATCAACTCGTCCGAAGGTAAGATTCCGGACCCCCGGGCAAAGTTCCCCCGGATAACATTTCGAAATAAATGAAGGTCTACGGCAGCTTCCCGGGCGTTCGGATGCGGCGCATGCGGCGAGACGATTTCTCGCGGCGCCTGATGCGCGAGACCACACTCGGGCCGGGGGATCTCATTTATCCGGTGTTCGTCCTCGACGGAAAAAACCGCACTGAGAAGGTGGCTTCCATGCCCGGGGTCGAACGCTGCACTGTCGACAAGCTGCTACCGGTGGCCGAGGAGTGCCTGAAGCTCGGCGTTCCCGTGCTCGCGCTTTTTCCGGTGATCGATGCGAAGCTGAAAACCACCGATGGCCGCGAGGCGTTCAATCCGAAAGGCCTAGTGCCGCGCGCACTCGCCGCGCTCAAGAAACGATTCCCCGAGCTCGGCCTCATGACCGACGTCGCTCTCGATCCGTACACCTCGCACGGCCAGGACGGCGTGATCGACCAGAACGGCTACATCCTGAACGACGAGACGCTCGACATCCTCGCGAAGCAGGCGCTCGCGCAGGCGAGCGCCGGCGTGGACATCGTCGCGCCTTCGGACATGATGGACGGACGCATCGGCCGCATCCGCGGCGCGCTCGAAAAAGCCGGTCAGATCCACACGAAGATCATGGCGTACTCGGCGAAGTACGCCTCCGGGTTCTACGGACCGTTCCGCGACGCCGTGGGCTCGGCGACGGCGCTCGGCAGCGCCGACAAGCGCACCTACCAGATGGATCCGGCGAATTCCGACGAAGCGTTGTGGGAGGTTGGCCTGGACCTCGCCGAGGGCGCCGACATGGTGATGGTGAAGCCGGGCATGCCGTATCTCGACGTGCTGCGCCGTGTGAAAGACGAGTTTCGAGCGCCGACCTTCGTCTACCAGGTGTCCGGCGAATACGCGATGCTGCGCGCAGCTATCGGCAACGGCTGGCTGCCGGAGTCATGCGTGATGGAAAGCCTTCTCGCCTTCAAGCGCGCCGGCGCCGACGGCATCCTCACTTACTTCGCTCTGGAAGCCGCTAAGGCGCTGTCGCGAGAGATAGGGTCTTCAAGAAGCGCTCGGCGTTCTGGTAACCGATCACGCGCAGCCCCTTGATCTCGCGCCCCTCGGCGTCGAAGAAAATGATGCCGGGCGGTCCGAACAGCGAAAAGCGCTTGAGCAGCGCCTTGTCTTCGTCGGTATTAGCGGTTACATCGGCCTGCAAGAGCAGCATTTGATCGAGCTGCGCGCGCACTTTGGGATCCGAGAACGTGAACGCTTCCATTTCCTTGCACGACACGCACCAGTCGGCGTAGAAGTCGAGCATCACGGTCTTGCCCGGCGCCTTCAGATACGTCTGGAGGTCCGCAAGCGATGCGACGCGCGTCCACGGGACCGGCTTGGAGACCGGCGTCCCGGAGGTAAATACGGCGAGCGGTCGAAAGGGATCGCGACTGCCAGCCAGCGCGCCGACCAAGAGCGCGAGGCCGACGACAAGCGGCACTGCGGCCGCGATCCATTGACGTCGCAGGAGCGAGGCCGCACCGAATGCCAGCATGCTCCAAGCGAGCATGCTCGCAAGCGGAGGCAGCACCGGCGACAGAATCCACACTGCCACTGCGAGCAACAGCAGGCCGAAGAACTTCTTCACCACGACCATCCAGGCGCCGGCGCGCGGTAGCAGCGCACCTTCGGACACGCCGACCGCAACGAGCGGCACCCCCATTCCGAGGGCCATTGAGAAAAGCGCGCCGCCGCCAAGCACCAGGTCTCGGGTCTGCGAGATGTAAAGGAGCGCACCGGCGAGCGGCGCAGCCACGCACGGACTGACGATGACCGCCGACAGCACGCCCATGGCCGCGACCGATGCGATCTGGCCGCCCCGCAGGCGACCATGTGCCGAGTGCAAACGCTGGTGCAAGAAGCCGGGTAGACGCAGCTCGTAGAGCCCGAACATCGACAGCGCGAGCCCCACAAATACGGCGGCAAAGGCGCCGAGAACCCATGCGTTCTGCAAGGCGGCGGCGATCATTGAACCGGAGTACGCCGCAGCCACGCCGGCCGCGGCGTACGCCAAGGCCATGCCTATCACGTACGACACCGACAGTGCCGCCGCACGCACCTTGTTCACGCTCTTTCCTTCACCCGCGATGATGGCCGAAAGGATCGGCACCATCGGCAGCACACACGGGGTGAAAGTGAGCAGGATGCCGAAGACGAAAAACCCCGCGAGGACAAGCGCCGCATTGCCTCCGAAAAGGCGCGCGATATCCATATCGCTCGCGAAGATCGACCAGCGCGCCTCAGCGTCGACCTGCCGCGGTCCTTCGCTAAGGACCGGCCTCTCACCGCCTGCCGCGAGATGGAGCGTGGCTTGCGATTCCATAGGGACATAGCAAACGCCCACGTCGGCGCAGCCCTGCGACACGACCTTCAGCTCGAAAGGCCCCAAGCCCTCGGCCGGAATACGGATCGTCACCTGCTTGCGATAGGTCTCGGTCTCGCCGAAAAACTCGTCCTTGTGGCGCGTACCGACGGGGAACTGCGGCGCGCCGAGCCGTAAGTCAGGATTGCCTTCGGCCGCGAAGCGGAACTTGTCGCGGTACATGTAGTAGCCGTCGGCAATGACGAAGCGCACTTCGACCGCGCCGCGGTCGGCCCGCGCGCTGAAGCGGAACGCCTTCTCGGGCTCGAGCAGCTCGTCGGTCTTCTTGCCAAAAAGCTGAGCTGCGGCCGGCCCGGCGGCCAGGCACAGAATCAGCATCCACAGAAAGCGCTTCACGCCTTGGTTTCGGCGGCCACCCAGTCGAGGAATGCGGGCAGTCCGCGCTCGATTGGGACCGCGATGATTTCCGGAAGTTCGTACGGATGCGCTGCGCGCAGCGCGTGCTCGAGCGCCGCATAGCGCTCGGCCGTCGTCTTGATGAGCATGGGGTGCTCCTCGTCGTGCTGCACGGCGTCCTTCCACCGATACACGGAGCGGCACGGCGCGAGGATATTCACGCAGGCGGCAAGGTTTTTCGCGATCAGCAGGTCGGCGAGCTTTTCTGCCACCGCCCGATCCGGCAGGTTGGTGAGCACCAGGAGCTTGGTAGACTGCATGCGGCTATTCTAGCGATGCCCAAAGTCACCGTTCAGCCCAGCGGCCACGTCTTCGAAGTGCAGGAGGGCGAAACCGTGCTCAGCGCCGCGTTGCGCCAGAACATCATGCTTCCCTACGGCTGCAAGAACGGTGCGTGCGGCTCGTGCAAGGGCGGAATCGTGAGCGGCGCGGTCGACTACGGGCACTACCATGCACGAGTGCTCACCGAGAACGAGCGCGCGCGCGGCAAGGCGCTTTTTTGCCAGGCCAAGCCGCTCGGCGATCTGGTCATCGAATGCCGCACCATCGGCGCCGCGAAAGACATCGCGGTGCGCATGATGCCGTGCCGCGTGCAAAAGCTCGAGCGCGTCGCCGACGACGTCATGATCGTGCAGCTCAAGCTACCGTCGAACGAGCGGCTGCAGTTCCTTGCCGGGCAGTACATCGACTTCTTGCTGAAGGGCGGCGAGCGGCGCAGCTTCTCCATGGCAAACGCGCCGCATACCGACGCTCTGGTCGAGCTGCACATCCGGCGCGTTGCCGGCGGCAGCTTTACGGACCATGTCTTCACCAAGATGAAGGAGCGCGAAATCCTGCGGCTGGAAGGCCCGCTCGGGAGCTTCTTCCTGCGCGAGGACAGCGCGAGGCCCATCGTCTTCGTGGCGAGCGGCACGGGGTTCGCACCGATCAAGTCGATCATCGAGACGGCTTTCCATAAGAACGTCACCCGCCCCATGGTGCTCTATTGGGGGTGTCGGCGCCCGAAGGATTTGTACCTGAATCCGCTGCCGCAGAAATGGGCGCGCGAGCATGCGCATTTCCGCTACATCCCCGTGGTTTCCGAAGCGCGGCCCGAGGATGCCTGGAGCGGACGCGCCGGGTTCGTGCACCGCGCGGTAATGGAGGACTTTCCGGACCTTTCGCAGCACCAGGTCTACGCGTGCGGCGTGCCGGTCATGGTCGATTCGGCGCGGCGCGACTTCACCACCCTGTGCGGCCTGCCGGAAGACGAGTTCTACGCCGACAGCTTTACCACACAGGCTGATCTCGCAGCCGACGAGCTGCGCTAGGACGCAGCCTCGCCGAGATACGCTTCCTTCACGCGCGCATCTTCCAGCAGGGACTTCGCGCTACCCGACACCGCGATGGCGCCCGATTCCATGACGTAGCCGCGGTGCGCGAGTTCCAGCGCAAGGCGCGCGTTCTGCTCCACGAGCAGGATGGTCACGCCGCGCTTGGCGATCTCGCGCACCACCTCGAAGATGCGCGCGACCATCATGGGCGCGAGTCCCATTGACGGCTCATCGAGGAGAAGCAGCTTCGGCTCCGTCATCAGCGCCCGCGCGATCGCGAGCATCTGCTGCTCGCCACCGGACAGTGTGCCGGCGACCTGCGTGCGCCGCTCCTTGAGACGCGGGAAAGTGGCGTACTGGCGCTCGGCATCGACGCGGCCCCGCACGTACGCGCCCATGGCGAGATTCTCTTCCACCGTGAGCTGCGGAAAGATGCCGCGCCCTTCGGGCACCATGACGAGACCCTGGCGCGGCAGCTCGTGCACTTTCGCGCGCGTGATGTCCGAGCCGGCGTAGGCGATTTTTCCCGAGCTCGGCAGAAGCCGGCAAATCGCTTTCAGCGTCGTGGTCTTGCCGGCGCCGTTCGCGCCGATCAGGCAGACGAGCTCGCCCTGCTCGACCTCCAGGTCGATGCCCTTCACGGCGCGGATGCCGCCGTAGTGCACCTCGAGCGCCTTGACCTCAAGCAGCACGCGGCGCGCCCAAGTACGCTTCGATGACCTTCGGGTCTTTCTGGACTTCCGCGGGCGGGCCTTCGGCGATCTTCTCGCCGTAGTCGAGCACCATGACGCGATCGCACACGTTCATCACGAGGCGCACGTCATGCTCGATGAGGAGAACGGTGACGCCGTCGTCGCGGATCCGACGGATGAGCTTGCCGAGGGCGACCCGCTCGGCGGGATTCATCCCGGCGGCCGGCTCATCCAGCGCAAGAAGCTTCGGCTCGGTGGCGAGCGCGCGCGCAATCTCAAGCCGGCGCTGGTCGCCGTACGCGAGGCTGCCCGCGGCGTCGTTCGCTCGCGCCCGGATCCCGACGTAGTCCAGGAGCTCCAGCGCGCGTCGCTCGATCTGCTTCTCTTCCAGCAAGGTACCGCGGGTGCGTAGCACCGCGCCCACGACCCCCGCGCGGGTGCGTGCATGCCGGCCGATCATCACGTTTTCGAGCGCCGAGAGGTTGACGAACAGCCGGATGTTCTGGAAGGTGCGGCCGATGCCCGCGGCGGCCACCTGGTGCGCCTTCAGGCCTCTGAGCGGGCGGCCATCGAAGGCGAACTCACCCTCGTCGGGCTCATAGATGCCGGTCAGCACATTGAAGAGCGTCGTCTTCCCGGCGCCATTCGGGCCGATGAGGCCATAGATATCGCGCGCGTTGATCAAGAACGATACGTCCTGCAGCGCCTGCACGCCGCCGAAGCGCTTGGCGATGCGCTCGGCAACGAGGAGGCTCATGCGACGTGCTCCTCGAGCTCGCGCTTGCGCACCGCGGAGGGCAGCAGGCCGGCCGGGCGAAAAAGCATGACGAGGACGAGCGCGAGGCCGAAGAGCAGCATGCGGATGACCTCGGGCTCGACCATCATGCGGCCGAAAAGCGCCTCCTGCACAGGCGTAACGGTCCAGCGCAGGATTTCGGGAACGAAGGAAAGCAGCAGCGCGCCGAGGATCACGCCCCAGATGTTGCCCATGCCGCCGAGCACCACCATGGACACGACCATGATGGACTCGACGAGCACGAAGCTCTCCGGCGAAATGAATCCCTGGATTGCCGAGAACATGCCGCCGGCGACACCGCCAAAGCTCGCTCCCATGGCGAAGGCGAGCAGCTTCAGGTTGCGCGTGTCGATACCCATGGCGCGCGCGGCGATCTCGTCTTCGCGGATCGCCTCCCATGCGCGGCCGATGCGCGAGTTCTGCAGGCGCAGGTTGACGACGATGATGGCGAGCGCCACGAGCAGCAGCAGGTAGTAGTACTTGATCGGGCCGCTCACGTCGATGCCAAGGACGGTGTCCGGCCGCGCGAAGTTGAAGGTTCCGAACGAGAACGGATCAATGCGCGTGATGCCCTGTGGCCCGTTGGTGATGTTCACCGGCCGCGACATGTTGTTCAGGAAGATGCGGATGATCTCGCCGAAACCGAGCGTGACGATGGCGAGATAATCGCCGCGCAGCTTGAGCGTGGGCGCGCCCAGCAGCACGCCGAAGAGCGCCGCGACCGCGGCGCCGATGGGTAGGATTAGCCAGAAAGGCAGGTGCAGGCCGAACTGCGGGCTTGCGAGGAGCGCGTAGGCATAGGCGCCGACCGCGTAGAAGGCGATGTATCCGAGGTCGAGCAGCCCGGCGAAGCCGACCACGATGTTGAGGCCGAGCGCGAGCATGACGTAGAGAATCGTGTAGTTCATGATGCGCACCCACGTCGTGCCCGCCTGCGCGAGCGCGAAGGGAAGAAGCGCGAGCGCGAGGCCAACGAGTGCGAAGCCCAGCCACACGAGCCACGGTTTGCCTCTGGTGTCGAAAAAGCGCATCACGCGCGGTCTCCAACACGCTCGCCGAGCAGGCCCTGCGGCCGGAAGACGAGTACGAGGATAAGCACCAGGAACGCGAACACGTCCTGATAGTTGGAGCCGAACAGAATGAAAGTACCGCCGCCTTCGCAGGCCGCGAGCGGCACGCCCCAGGCGCAAACATCGGTGAAGTCGCCGATGTAGCCCGCGCCGAGCGCCTCCACCACGCCGAGCAGCACGCCGCCGAGCATCGCGCCCGGAATGTTGCCGATGCCGCCGAGCACCGCAGCGGAAAATGCCTTGAGGCCGAGCACCGAGCCCATGGTGTATTGGGCAATGCCGTAATAGGTCCCGAAAAGGACACCGGCCACAGCGCCGAGTCCGGCGCCGAGGATGAACGTGACCGCGATGACGCGGTTGATGTCGATACCCATGAGCCCGGCGACTTGCGGATTCTGCGCGGTGGCGCGCATTGCCGTGCCGAGCGGGGTTCGATAGACAAGGATGGCGAGGCTCGCCATCAGCATGAAGCAAATGGCAAGGATCGCGATCTGGATCGTCGTGATCGCCGCGCCGCCGATGAAGTAGCTGCGCGACGGAATGATCTGCGGAAACGCGAGGATGTTGCGGCTCCAGATCATGAGCGCGATGTGCTGCAGGATGATCGACACGCCGATGGCGGTGATGAGCGGAGCAAGCCGCGGCGCATGGCGCAGCGGACGATAGGCGAGGCGCTCCATGCCGTAGCCGACCAGCATGCAGATCGGCACCGCGCAGCCGGCGCCGATCAGCACGATGGCGAGCGGCGGCAGGCCGGAAGGAACCAGCAGGTTGATGACGCTGAAGGCGACCATGGCGCCGATCATCACCACCTCCCCGTGCGCGAAGTTGATGAGCTGGATGATGCCGTACACCATGGTGTAGCCGAGCGCGACGACCGCGTACACGCTGCCCGCGGTCAGCCCGTTCACCATCTGCTGCAGGAAGGTGTCCATAAGAAAAACGGCACCCGAAGGTGCCGTTTCTTGTCCCTTACCGCAACGTTTTACTTCGCAGCTTTGACGAACTCGTCGTAGGTCTGCGTCTTGCCGCCCTGGATCACCGCGACCGGCGTGAGCTTGCCGCCTTTCATGGTAAAGATCGTCATTTCCGCGTCCTTGCGGTCGCCCTTGTCGTCGAAGGCGATCTTGCCGGTGGCGCCCTTGAAGTCGAGCTTCTGCAGGACAGGCAGGTACTTCTTCGGATCGCTCGAGTTCGCCTTCTGCATAGCCTGGATCAGCATATTGGCCGCGTCGTAGGTGAAGGGCGAGTAGAGGATCGGGTCGGCGTTGAATTTCTTCTTGTAGGCGTCGAGGAATTTCTTGTCCGCCGCCTCGACCGGTATGCCGGCCTGCGAGCAGAGCAGCCCCTCAGCTGCATCGCCGGCGAGCTCCTTCATCTTGTCGGTGCACGCGCCGTCGCCGAACGAGAACACGGCCTTGATGCCGAGCTCGCGGCCCTGCTTGAGGAGCGGCCCGCCGGTCGCATCCATGCCGCCGTAGAACACCGCGTCCGGGTTGCGACCGCGCAGCTTGGTGAGGATCGCCTTCCAGTCCGTCGTCTTGTCGGTGCCCTTCTCGCGCGGCAGAACGTTGATCTTCGCCGCCTTGAGCGTCTTCTCCACCTCGTTGGCGATGCCTTCGCCGTAGGCCGTGGCGTCGTCGATCACCGCGACGGTGCTCGGCTTGTTATTGGTGGCGAGATAGCTCGCGATCGCCGGGCCCTGCTGGTCGTCGCGGCCGACCACGCGGAACTGAGTCTTGAAGCCCTGCTCGGTGAGCTTCGGGTTGGTGGCCGAGCCCGAAATCACGGGGATGCCCGCCTGGTTGTAGATCGGCGAGGCCGGAATCGAGGTACCCGAGTTGAGGTGACCGACCACGCCGACCACCTTCGCGTCGACCAGCTTCTGCGCGACCGTCGTGCCGACCTTGGGGTCGGCCTGATCGTCCTCGGCGACGAGCGTGAACTTCACGTCCTTGCCGTCGATCTTGATCTTCGCCGCGTTCGCTTCCTCGACGGCGAGGCGCGCGCCGTTTTCGTTGTCCTTGCCGAGGTGCGCGATGCCGCCGGTGAGCGGTCCGACGTGACCGATCTTCACTTCGGCGCCTGCGCCACCGCCGCTCGAGCTTTGCTGGCCGCAGCCAATGAGCGCGATCGCAGCGGCAATCGCCGAAATTCCGATCTGAATGTTCTTCATGGGTTCTCCCAGGGGGTGTTCGTGCGAGAGGTCGATATTTTACGCCTTACTGCTGGGCGAGAATCCACTTCACCAGCGCATTCACGTCGGCATCCGGCACCGCCGTGTTGGGCGGCATCGGCACGTTGCCCCATACGCCTTGGCTTCCCTTCTTGACCTTTTCGGCCAGCTTCGCCGGCGCGGCCTTGTCGGCGCGATACTTCGCGGCGACTTCCTTATAGGACGGGCCGACCATCTTCTTGTCCACCGTATGGCAGGCAAGGCAGGCGTGCTTTTTCGCGAGTTCCTCGCTCGCCTGCGCCGGCCACGCGGCCAGCAAACCAAGAATCAGAACTGCATGCTTCATAGGTTCTCCTTGAGGGCTTCCTTCAGCTGTTGTAGATCGCCGATCGGCTCGAGGCAGGTAACGCCGCGGCACAGCCAAGCGTTGACAGCGCCCGGGCGCCGCGGCTTGTCGAGCGGCGCCGGCAGGCCAGGCATGCCGTCGGGAATCGCGAGCGCGAGTGTATCCGACATTGGAACGCGCGCGAGCGCGCTCTGCCATGAAGCCAACGCTTGCGGTTCCCCGCGCAGAACCACGGTCTTCGGCTGCGTGAGCGCCTCGTCGAGCGCAATCGCCATCGTGGCGTAGCCACCGGGAAATTGCCGCATCGCCGGGTAAAAAAGCTCGAGCGTGCGCCGCGCCGCTTCGGCGTAGCGCGCTTCGCCGGTTAGGCTGGACAGCCGGTTCAACGCCCAGGCGGCGACCGCGTTACCCGAAGGGGTCGCATGGTCCTGGCCCGGCTTCGGACGGTGAATGAGCCGCTCGTGCTCGCGCGCGG